>JAEZSJ010000280.1 GCA_023443985.1 Verrucomicrobiota bacterium
GCCGCGCTTGTTCTTTGAGTCATGTCGATCGCCGTACTCGCCGGTCTGGGCAACCCCGGCGAGGAATACGCCGAGACGCGCCACAACATCGGCTGGATCGTGCTCGACGCCTTGGCGTCGCGGGCCGGCCTCACCTGGTCGCGTGATCGCAACGCGCAAGCGATGGTCGCGCGCTGGCAGCTTCCCGCCTGCCCGGCGGTGCTCCTGGTCAAGCCGCTCACCTACGTCAACGAGAGCGGCCAGTCCCTGCGCCGCGCCTGCGACTACTTCCGCCATCCGCCCGCCTCGGTCGCGGTCGTCTACGACGACCTCACCTTGCCGGTGGCCCGGCTGAAGGTCAGCGTCAACGGCAGCGCGGGCGGCCACAACGGGGTGCAGAGCCTGATCGACCACCTCGGCGCCGGTTTCGTCCGGTACCGGATCGGCATCGGCCCGCGCACCCCGGCGCAGATCGACTTGAAGGACTTCGTGCTCGGCCGCTTTCCGCCGGCCGACCGGCAGCTCATCGACCAACAACTTTCCCACTACATCCAAGGCCTCGAACTCCTCGCCACGCGCGGACTCGAGCCCGCCATGAACCAGCTCAATCGCCGCATTTCCTCCGCCAATGACACAGACCAAGCGCAAGTATAAGGCCACGTTCATCATCGACACCCGCGGTCGCGAGGAGTCGCTCGACCAGCTTCTCGAGAAGGTGAAGCAGGACATCACCGCCATCCAGGGCGAGGTGGTGTCCGTCGAGAATCTCGGCCAGCGCGATCTCGCGCGGGCCACCGACCCGAAATTCGTCGCCGCTCCGTACGTCCAGATGGAGTTTCTTGCTCCCGCGGACGGCCCGAAGCATCTTCACGAACGCTTCCGCCTGAACCAGATTGTGTATCGGGCGATGTTCGAGAAGCTCTGAGCCGCGTTCCCTCCACCCCATGGCCTACCTCAACAAAGTCTTCCTCATCGGCAACCTCACCCGCGACCCCGAGTTGCGCGTGACGCCGAAGGGCACCGCAATCTGCTCGTTCGGTTTGGCAGTGAATCGCCAATACCGCGACGAGAGCGGCACCGCCCGCGATGAGACGACCTTTGTTGACATCGAGGCGTGGGGCAAACAGGGCGAGCTGGTCTCGAAGTATCTCACGAAGGGCAGCCCCTGCATGGTCGAGGGCCGCCTGCGCCTGGACTCCTGGGAGGACAAGACCTCCGGCCAGAAGCGCAGCAAGCTCAAGGTCGTGCTCGACAACGTGCAGTTCCTCTCGCGCGGTCCCGGCGGCGGAGCCGGCGCCTCGAGCGGAGAGATGGGCGGCGAAGGCGAGGATCAGCCCCGCCACAGCGCGCCCCCGCCGCGCAGCACCGGTCGTCCGGCGCCCGCGCCGGACGCGGCGCCCGGCCTCGAGGACGACGTGCCGTTCTAGTTTCCGCATCCGTCCGCCAAGAATCTCCAAGGCGGTGGAGGACTCCGGTCCTCCACCGCCTTTTGCTTTGCGCAGCGGGCGGCGCTGCTCGGCGTTTTGCCCCGCGGGTACAATGAAAAGCCCGCCGGCGGCGGGCCGGCGGGCGGAGTTGCTGCGAGGTGGAAACCGCGGGGCGGATCCGGCGATCACTTCGTCGCGGCGGGCGCGGCGAGGAGGTCGTCGATGCTGTCGGTGTCGGTGTTCACGTCGGCGAAGAGCCACGTCGAGAGATAGCGCTCGGTGCTCGAGGGCACGATCGCGACGATCTGTTTGCCGGCGTTCTCGGCCCGCTGCGCGAGCTGCAGCGCGGCCCAGATCGCGGCGCCGGAGGAGATGCCCACGGGGATGCCGTCGAGGGTGGTGACCTGCTTGGCCACCGGGCCGGCGTCGGTCTCCTTCACGCGAACGACCTCGTCGTAGACCTTGGTGTTGAGCACGCCGGGGACGAAGCCGGCCCCGATGCCCTGCAGTTTGTGCGGGCCGGGGGTGCCGCCGGAGAGCACGGGCGAGGCGTCGGGCTCGACGGCGACGATCCGCACGCCGGGTTTGCGCTCCTTGAGGACCTCGCCGATGCCGGTGATCGTACCGCCGGTTCCGATACCGGAGACGACGATGTCGACCTGGCCGTCGGTGTCTCGCCAGATCTCCTCGGCCGTGGTGCGGCGGTGGATGGCGGGGTTCGAGGGATTGGCGAACTGCTGGAGGATCGCGCTGTTCGGGATCTGCTTCTGCAGCTCCTCGGCCTTGGCGATGGCGCCCTTCATGCCCTTGGCGCCCTCGGTGAGGACGAGGCGCGCGCCGAGGATCTTGAGGAGTTTGCGGCGCTCGAGGCTCATCGTCTCGGGCATGGTGAGGATGAGCTTGAGGCCCTTGGCGGCGGCGACGAACGCGAGCGCGATGCCGGTATTGCCGCTGGTCGGCTCGATGAGGACGGTCTGCTGGTTGATCTTTCCGGAGGCGAGGGCGTCCTCGATCATCGCGGCGCCGATCCGGTCCTTCACGCTGGAGAGCGGGTTGAAGAACTCGAGCTTGAGGAGGACCTGGGCCTTGGCGCCGTGCTGGGCGGCAGTGCGGTTGAGGCGGACCAGGGGGGTGTTGCCGATGGTCTGGGTGATGTCGTCGTAGATGCGAGCCATGGTAGGTGTTGGTTACGGGTTATTGGTGATGGGTAAAGGTAAAGCGCGGCGTCTAGATGGCGTACTCCTCGCGCAGCGCCCGGTTGTGGCGGATGCGCAGCACGACCGGGTCGCCCGCACGGACCTGCAGTAGGTCGAATTCGGCGCGGGACAACTCGACTTCGACATGTTCGCCGTCGGCGGAACGCTCGCAGGTGAGGGTGGCGCGCGCGCCGGCCGCGTGGACGGAGACGACGGTGCCCGGCTCGCCGTCGAGGCCGGACCGGCGGCGCACGAGTTCGAGGTCGTGGGGGCGCACGAAGAGCGCGTGTTCGCCGTCGGGCGCGGCGAGCGCGGTCGCCGGCACGTAGCCGTGCCACGGGAGGGCGAGGCGGTTCACGTTTCCGAGAAACTGGTACACGAAGGGCGTCGCCGGCCGGTCGTAGACGGTCTGCGGCGGGCCGACCTGCTCGACGCGGGCGTTGTTCATGACGACCACCTCGTCGGCGATCTCGAGCGCCTCCTCCTGGTCGTGGGTGACGAAGACGGTGGTCAGCCCGATCTCGTCATGAAAACGACGCAGCCAGCGGCGGAGGTCCTTGCGCACGCGGGCGTCGAGCGCGCCGAACGGCTCGTCGAGCAGCAGCACCTTCGGCTCCACGGCGAGCGCGCGGGCCAGCGCGATGCGTTGGCGCTGGCCGCCGGAGAGCTGGCTCGGGAACCGGCCGCCGAGCTCCTCCAGCTGCACGAGCTTCAGCAACGAGCGCACGCGCTCGGCGATCTCCGCCTTCGACGGGCGCTCGGCACGGCGCCGGACGGTGAGCCCGAACGCGACGTTCTCGGCCACGGTCATGTGCCGGAAGAGCGCGTAGTGCTGGAACACGAACCCGACGCGCCGCCTTCCGGCGGGCGTGTGCGTGACATCCTCACCGTGCAGCGCGACCGCCCCGGAGTCGGCGTGTTCGAGCCCGGCGATGATGCGCAGCAAGGTCGTCTTGCCGGAGCCGGACGGCCCGAGCAGGGCGACGAGTTTGCCGGCGCCGACCTCGAGGCTGACGTTGTCGAGCGCGCGGAAGGAGCCGAAGTGTTTCGTGATGTGGGTGGCGAGGACGGACATGACGACGGGGAACGGACGGAGGGCGCGGAGGGCGGAGTGGGGAAGTACGGCTCAGGTGCCGGCCGCCGCGTCCGCGAGTGCGCGGCGGTGGCGCCATTCGACGAGGCTCTTGAGGCCCAGGGTGCCGAGGGCCAGGAGCGCGAGCAGCGAGGCGACGGCGAACGCGGCGACGAAGTTGTATTCGTTGTAGAGAATCTCGACGTGGAGCGGCAGGGTGTTGGTTTCGCCGCGGATGTGACCGCTGACCACGGATACGGCACCAAACTCGCCCATGGCGCGGGCGTTGCAGAGGATGACGCCGTAGAAGAGGCCCCAGCGGATGTTCGGCAGCGTGACCCGGCGGAACGTCTGCCAGCCGCTCGCGCCGAGGGTGATCGCGGCGTATTCCTCGTCGGTGCCCTGTGCCTGCATGAGCGGGATGAGCTCGCGGGCGACGAAGGG
>JAEZSJ010000346.1 GCA_023443985.1 Verrucomicrobiota bacterium
GCGCACACCCATGAGCACCTCACCCCGTTCTTTCCTCCTGGCCACGCTCAGCGTGGCCGCCGCCACCGGGCTCCTCGTCGTCGCCCCGCTCCACGCCGACTCCAAGGAGTCCAAGGACCGCGAGCTGCCCGAGCTGAAGGTCGAGCGCTCCGCCGCCAAGCGCGACACCGCCGCGCCCCGCAGCTACGCGCCGGTCGTGAAGAAGGCCGCCCCGAGCGTCGTCTACGTCTTCTCCTCGAAGACCGTGAAAAGTCCCCACCCCGAGCTCATGCCGTTCTTCAACGACCCCTTCTTCCGCCGCTTCTTCGGCGACCGGGTGCCCGACAACAACGATGACTCGGAACCGCAGCAGCGCCGGTTCGGGCGCCAACGCCAACCTGAGATGAAGCAACAGGGACTGGGCTCCGGCGTCGTCGTCTCGGCCGATGGCTACATTCTCACCAACAACCACGTGATCGAGGGCGCCGACGAGGTGAAGGTCGGCCTCGATGCAGGCGGCAAACGCGAACTCGTCGCCGAGGTCGTCGGGCGCGACCCGAAGACCGACCTCGCCGTCCTCAAGATCGACGCGAAGGACCTCACCCCGATCACCATCGCCGACAGCGATGCCCTCGAAGTCGGCGACACCGTGCTCGCGATCGGCAACCCCTTCGGCATCGGCCAGACCGTCACCTCCGGCATCGTGAGCGCCACCGGCCGCGGCGGCCTTGGAATCGAGGAGTATGAGGATTTCATCCAAACTGATGCCGCGATCAACCCCGGCAACTCCGGCGGCGCGCTTGTCGACGCCGAGGGCCGCCTCGTCGGCATCAACACCGCGATCTACAGCCGCACCGGCGGTTTCATGGGGCTCGGCTTCGCGATCCCGTCGAACCTCGCCCGCGCTGTGATGGAGCAGCTCATCACCAAGGGGAAGATCGAGCGCGGCTTCATCGGCGTCGGCATTCAGGACATCAGCGAGGACCTCCGGAAAGGCTTCGGCGTCGAGGAAGGTGTGATCGTGACCGGACTCACTCCCGGCAGCGCCGGCGAAAAGGCCGGGCTCAAACAGGGCGACGTGATCGTGAAGCTAGACGGCCAGCCGGTCGTCGATGGCCGCCGCCTGCGCCTCATGGTCGGCCGCCACACGCCGGGCACCGAGGTGAAACTCGAGGTCATCCGCGATGGCAAGACGCAGACCTTCACCCTCAAGCTGGGCGAACAGCCCCGCGAAGACGGCCAGCTCGGCGACACCGAGAAGGGTTCCCGCGGCGGCGACAACCCCGAGGACACGCTCAACGGCGTCGGCGTCGCCGACATCACGCCGCAGTTCCGCGACCAACTCGAGCTTCCCCGCGACCAGAAGGGCGCCGTCGTCACGGACGTCGATCCCGACAGCGCCGCCGCCAAGGCGGGCCTGCGCGAAGGCGACGTGATCATCGAGATCAACAAACAACCGGTGGACAGCGCCCAGCGGGCGGTCGAGCTTACCACCAAACCCGCCACCAAGCGCACGCTCGTCCTCGTCCTCCGCGGCAACGCCCGCCTCTACCTGATGGTCGACGAGACCAAATCTGAGAAAAAGTGATCGCGCCGTCCGGGCGGCCGGCACCGACCGTCCGACGCGTCCACGTTCTCGCCGCCGGAGGCTTCGCGCCTCCGGCGGTTTTGTTTTCCCGTTTCGGCCGCGGCGCCGCCGAAGACGAGACCGAGCCAGACGACCGGTCCGGGGCCGGACCAGCCCACGTTGTGGAACTGCAACAGCAGTGTGTTGAGGCCGAAGCCGGCGAGGCCGACGACGGCAGGATTTCCTTGTTTGGAGGGAGTGGGTGCGTTGCTCATGGGAAAGCCGTTGGGCGGGCACAAAAGGTCGACGCTGGCCGACCACCGGGAGGGTTGTCGCCCCGCTTGCCGCCGAGGCTCCCGGTTCCCCGTTCGACAGCGCCGGCGCGGCGGATCAGTGTCCCCGCATGCCCCCCGCTGCGCCTCGTCTCCGCGGCCTCGGTCTCGCCGCCCTCCTCTCCGCCTCGCCGGTGCTCCTCGGCGACACGCGCGCGCCGCTCCCCCTCGACGGCTTCGCCGCCGGCATCCAGCACTGGGCCAAGGCCCACGGCGCCGACTACCTTCGGCTCGCGCCCGACGACATCGACGGCATCGCCGCCAACCTCCTCCTGTACCAACGCACCAACGGTGGCTGGCGCGAGAACGACGACCCGCTGCGCATCCTCTCCGCCGAGGAACGCGCCGCCGTCGCCGCCGCCCGCCCCCGGACCGACACCAGCTTCGACAACGACGCCACGTGTCCACAGATTACCTACCTCGCCGCCGCGTTCCAACTGACGGGAGACGATGAATACCGTGCCGCGGCCCGGCGCGGCCTCGAGTTTGTGTTCAACGCACAGCACGCCTCCGGCGCATGGCCCCACTCCTACCCCGAGACGGCGGCATACCGCGGCCGGCTCACCTTCGCCGACGCCGTCACCCCGAATGTGCTCCGCCTGCTCCACGCGGTGGCGGCCGGGGCGGAGCCGTTCGGCTGGACCGGGCCGGCCCTGCGTGCACGCGCCCGGGCCGCCGCGGAGCGCGGCGACGCCGCCGTGCTCCGGTTGCAGATCCGCCAAGGCGGACGGCCGACCGGCTGGGCTGGACAGTACGACCCCGACACGCTCGCGCCGGCGCAGGGGCGCTCCTTCGAACTCCCCGCCATCGTCAGTCGGGAAACGGTCGAGGTGCTGCGCTACCTGATGTCGCTCGAGTCACCCCCGCCGGAGCTCGTGGCCGCGGTCGAGGCAGGCGCCCGTTGGCTGCGCGAGTCGGCCCTCCATGGCTGGCGCCTTGAACGCACCGCCACCGAGCCGATCCGCTACCGTTTCCACACGGCCACGGAGGACGTGCGGCTTGTCGCGGACCCGGCCGCGCCCCCGCTCTGGGCCCGCTTCTACGACCTGGAAACCAACCTGCCGGTGCTGGCGGACCGGAGCGGCGACCGCGTCGCCAGCTTCGATCAGATCGAACATGAGCGCCGCACCGGGTACGACTGGTACGGCCACTGGCCCGCAGTCCTGCTCGAGACCGAGCTTCCGGCCTGGCGCGCGCGCCTCGTTTCTCCGGCGTCGCCGTAGCGGGGCGCGGTCACGCCCGCGGTGTCCGGCGGCGTTCGCTCCACTCGCGCAAAGTGGAGCCCGCGGCCATCCCCGCCCCGCCATGCTTCGGCACGCCGATCCGCTGCGCGGGATAGATGCCGGTGTGTCCACTGCAGTAGTACGCGATGAAGCAGGCGAGCGCGAAGTACGGCGCGTGCTCCGCGCCGAACAACTCCACGCCCATGATCGTGCAGGCCAGCGGGGTGTTCGTGGCGCCGGCGAAGACCGCGATGAAGCCCAGCCCGGCGAACAGGTCCACCGGCGCCCCGAACAGCACCGCGAGGGTGTTGCCCAGCGTCGCTCCGATGAAGAACAGCGGCGTGACCTCGCCGCCCTTGAACCCCGCCCCGAGCGTGACCGCCGTGAAGAGCAGTTTCCACCACCAGCTCCACGGAGTGGCGCCGCCCGGCTCGAAGGCGGAGAGCAGCGTGACCGCGCCCGGATGCTCCGCCCGCACGCCCAGCCCGAGATAGTCGCCGGTCCCGAGCGCCCAGAACAGCGCGATCACCAACGCGCCACCGACCACCGGCTGCAACCACGGCTGCGGTGCGACCCGGCGGTAGCCGCGCTGCAACACATGCGTGAACTCGGCAAAGAAACGGCTCGTGAGGCCGAAAGCGACCGCGGCGACAACCACCTTCGCGACCAGCCACCCGTCGCGCACCTCCGGCCGGCCCACCGCCGAAGTGAAGGTGATGTGGTAGGAGGCGTGGCCGATACCCCAGGCCGCGCAGGTCGCGTCGGCCACCAGGCTGGCGACGAGCACCGGAAGCAGCGCATCGTACTGCATCCGCCCGATCACCAGCACCTCCATCGCAAACACCGCCCCGGCGAACGGCGTGCCGAACACCGAACCGAAACCCGCCGCCACGCCGGCCATGAGCAGCACGCGCAGCGTGTCGCCCCGGAGCCGCAACGCACGCGCATAGGCGCTCGCCAAGCTCCCACCCATCTGCACCGCCGTGCCCTCGCGGCCCGCCGAGCCGCCGCAGAGGTGGGTGAGCAACGTGCCGAGCAGCACGAGCGGCGCCATCCGCGCGGGGACGCCGCCGCCGGGCTCATGGATCTGCTCGAGGATGAGATTGTTGCCCGCGCCCGAGTTCTTCCCGTGCCGGTGATACACCCAGCCCACGATGGCGCCCGCCACCGGCAGCAGGTACAGCAGCCAGGTGTGGGCCCAGCGCAGCTCCGTCACGCGGTCGAGCGACCAGAGAAACAGCGCGCTGGCGCTGCCGCCGAGCACGCCGACCGGGACCACAAGCGCGCTGCGGCGGAGAAGCTGGGTGAAGATCGCCGCCGATTCGCGCCACTCGAGCAGCCGCCTCATCGGCGCCCCCTTTCCGGGGCGTGCTCACCTCGGCGGCGGGGCGGGTTGGATTCGGCTGGGCGAACTCGCATACGCGGCCAAACCGCTAGCGCGCGGCGACGCCACATTCGAGCAACTTCGTACGTCCCCCGACTACCATCCCCAGCTTCCGGCCACGCCGGCGTCCTGGCGCAGGTGTTTATCGAGCACCTGCAGCAGCGCCTCCGCCGCGAATGGCTTCTCGAGGATCTGCACATCGCCAAGTCGTTTCACCTGCGCGACCTTCGGCGACTTGCCCACCCCGGTCATCGCCACGATCGGCGGGGCCGACGGCCGGCGCCGCATCAAGCGGATCAACTCGACCCCGTCCATGCGCGGCATGAGGAGATCGACGACCGCCACCGCGATGGTCGCTCCGTGCTGTTCGAGCCGTTCGAGGGCGTCGTCGCCGTCGCTCGCCTCGACCACCCGGTAGCCGTGGCGCTCCAACATCAGGCGCGTCGCATGGCGCACGGCGCGCTCGTCGTCGACCAGCAGGATGATCTCGCCGTGCCCGCGTGGTCCTTCCGTCACGACGGGGCGTTCGCCATCGTCGGCCTCCACGCTCGCCGGCAGATAGATGCGGAAATGGGTGCCCTGCCCGACCACGCTCTCGAGCTGGATGAAGCCGCCATGGCTGTTCACGATGCCGAGCACCGTCGAGAGCCCGAGGCCCGTGCCTTGCCCCACCTCCTTCGTGGTGAAGAACGGGTCGAAGATCTTGTCGAGGTGCTCCGGAGCGATGCCCGCGCCCGTGTCGCTCACGCGCAACAGCACGTGCCGACCGGGTTTCGCGCCGGCGTTGGCCCGCGCGGCCGACTCGTCGATCTCGCAGTTCTCCACGGCGAGGAAGAGGTCGCCGCCGTGGGGCATCGCGTCGCGGGCGTTCACGCACAGGTTCAACAGCACCTGGTGGAGCTGCGTCGGATCGCCACGCACCGACCAGACATCGGTCGGGACGCTGCAGCGCAGGTTCACGCTCTTCGGGAACGTCTCCCGCATGATCGCGACCATCTCGTTGATCAGCGAGCGCGGCTGGACGGGGACCCGCTCGCCGTCGGTGCCGCGGCTGAAGGTGAGCAGTTGCCGCACGATGTCCGCCCCGCGGCGCGCGCTCAACTCGATCGAGTCGACAAGATCCCGCGAGACCTCGTCGCGCACGCGTTCGCGCAGGAGGCCGGGGCAGATGAGGATCGGGAGCAGGATGTTGTTGAGGTCGTGCGCGATGCCGCCGGCGAGCCGGCCGATGCTGTCGAGCCGCTGCGCGCGAAGCAGGTGGGTCTCGAGGATCTTGCGCTCGGTGATGTCCTCGACCGTGCCCTCGAGGTGGGAGGGTCCGTTGCTCGGGTCGCGCACCCAGCGGCAGTTCAGGCTCACCCACGGCCGGCGGCCGTCGGGACAAAGCGCCTGTGTCTCGAATCCGGTGACAAGCCCGGTGGTCTCCAGCCCACAGCGCAACTCCTGCAGCCGCGGCGCGTCCGGGCAGAGCTGGACGAGGATGTTGTCCACCGCCGCGATGGTCTCCGCGGGCGACGCGTAACCGAGCACGCGCGACAGCGCCGGATTGGCCGCGGTGAGGCGGCCCTCCGGGGTGGACTGGAAGATGCCCTCCACCGCGTTTTCAAAGATGCCGCGATAGCGCGCCTCGGCCTTGAGCAACGCCTCCATCATCCGGCGGTGTTCGTGCCGCAGGCGGCATTGCTCGATGGCGTGCTCGATCGCCTGCCCGATGCGGATCAGGCGGTCCTTGCGCAGGTAGTCCGCCGCGCCGTTGCGCAGCGCGTTCACCGCCGTCTCCTCGCCCGCCGCACTCGACACGACGATCAGCGGTATCGGCCGCCCGGTCTCGTGCAGGATGCGCAACGCGGCGAGGCTGCCGAACTGCGCGAGCTGGTGCGCGCACAGGATCACGTCGGGCTCGCTGTTCAGCTTCTCGCGGAACGCCGCCTCGTCGTCCACGCGCACGGACTCCGGTGCGTAGCCGGCGCGGACCAGTTGGCGCCGGATCTCCTCGCAGTCCTGCGGGCTGTCGTCGACGAACAGGACGCGCAAGGCCTGGTTCTGCCGCTCGGCCGGCGGCTCGGGCGTGGCGGCCTGCGCCGCGCCGGGCGCACCCGGCACGCGCACCAACACCTGGGCATTCTCACCGGCGAAAGCAGACGCGAAATCCATGGCGCTCGGGTTCGGGGTTGCGGATCGCAGCTCCAGGAAGGCGCGAACCGGGAGCCCGAAGTTAGGTCGGTGGCCCGAAAGCGCAAGACCGCGCCCGGAGCACCGAAATCTGCGCACGCCGGGAGGTCCCGCTCGGCGTCCCCGCTCCGCGCTCGCGCGCCGCCCCCCGGATCGTCCGCTCAGTCGGGAAACAACGGCTCCGCCGCGTCTCCCGCCGCCACCACCCGATGGGGCGGCAGTTGGGTGCGGAACCAGGTGCGCTGCTTCTTCACCAGCGCGCGGGTGTTCCGCACGATCGCAGCCTCGAGGTCCTCCGTCCGCAGCCGGTCGTCGAACACCTCCAGCACCTCGCGGTAGCCGATCGCCCGCGCCGCGCTGGGATTCGCGCGGAACCCCGCGGCGTCCAGCCGGCGCACCTCGTCCACCAGGCCCGCCGCCAACATCGCCCGCACCCGCGCCGCCACGCGTCGGTCGAGCTCCGCGGGATCGCACTCGAGCCGCGTGAGACGCACCGCAAAATCGGCGAACGCGGAGGGTCGCGCCGCAAACTCCGCCGCCAGCTCCGCCAGTGTGCGCCCGGCGGCCCGGCAGCGCTCCAGCGCCCGCACCACGCGCCGTGGATTCCTTGTGTCCAATGTTCCAAGCCCGGCGGGGTTCAGCGCCTGCAGCTCGGCCACCAGAGCCGGCAGCCCCCCGGCCCCGAGCCGCGCCTCGAGCTGCGCCCGCAGCGCCGGATCGACCTCGATGCCGTCCGACATCGGCGCGAAGAAACTCCGCAGGTAGAAGCCGCTCCCGCCCACGACCAGCACCGGTCGCCCGCGGGCGACGACCGCGTCGACCGCCGGCCGGGCGTCTGCCACGTAGCGCTGCACATCGTAGCGTTCCCGCGGCTCGACGAGGTCGACCAGGTGGTGCGGCACCCGGGCGAGTTCCGCGGGGGTCGGCTTCGCGGTGCCGATGTCCATCCCGCGGTAGAACAGCAGCGAGTCGCAGGAGACGATCTCGGCACCGTGCTGCTCCGCCCAGGCAAGCGCCCGCGCCGTCTTGCCCGACGCCGTGGGGCCGGTGAGCACGTGGAGGACGGGGCGGGCGGGCATCGCGCCCAGCCTCGCAGCACCCGCGACGATGACAAATCCGAAGCGGCGCCCGCTCCGCGGCACAAGAGGCTTGGCGCGCGAACCGGGCCGGCGTTTCCTCGCGCCACACCCCCGATGATCTCCCGCCTCTGTCTGCTCCCCCTGCTCGCCCTCATCTCCGGAGCGTTCGCACAGGACGCCGCCCCCCGTCGCCTGATCCAGGCCGACCTCGCCCAAGTGAAGGGTCCCACCAGCCGGATGCCGTCGTTCTGCGTCGGCGCCGGTCGTGCCAACGAAGGCCTGCGTGCCGATTGGCAACGCCAGCTCCGCCTCGTGCGCGACCAGTGCGGCTTCCGCTACATCCGTTTCCACGGCCTGTTCTGCGACGACATGGGCGTGTACCAGGAGGACCGGCAGGGCCGCTCCGTCTACAACTGGCAGTACATCGACGAACTCTTCGACTTCCTCCAGCGCATCGGGATGAAGCCGTTCGTGGAGATCGGCTTCATGCCGAGTGCGCTGGCCAGCGGCCCCCACACCCTCTTCTGGTACCGGGCGAATGTCACCCCGCCGAAGGACTACGCGAAGTGGGAGGCCTTCATCGCCGCCTTCACCCGCCACGTGACCGAACGCTACGGCGCCGACGAGGTCCGCACCTGGTACTTCGAGGTCTGGAACGAGCCCAACCTCACCGGCTTCTGGATGGGCACCACCGGCGACAAGACCTACGAGGAGTTCCTGCCGACCGCCCGCGCCGAATACTACCGCCTCTACGAAACGACCGTGCGCGCGGTGAAGTCCGTCGACTCCACCTACCGCGTCGGCGGCCCCGCGACGGCCGGCAGCGGCTGGATCGACGAGACGCTCGCCCACTGCGCGGAGCGGCAGCTGCCGCTGGACTTTGTCAGCACACACGAATACGCGACCATGAGCGGCTACCTCGACGAGACGGGCAACGCCGGCACCGTGCTCTCGCCAGACCGCGACGCCATCACCAGCTCCGTCCGCCGCGTCCGCGGCCAGATCGACCGCTCCCCCTTCGCCGCCGCCGAGCTGCACTACACGGAGTGGAGCGCCTCGTACACGCCCTCCGACCCGATCCACGACAGCTACCACAGCGCGGCCTTCATCCTCGACAAGATGAAGAACATCGGCGCCGCCGCCACCTCGATGTCGTACTGGACGTTCACGGACATCTTCGAGGAGGCCGGCCCGCGCATGACGCCGTTCCACGGCGGCTTCGGCCTGCTCAACTACCAGGACCTGCCGAAGCCGGCCTTCTTTGCCTACCAGTTCCTGCACCGCCTCGGCGCCACCGAGCTCCAGTGCGACGACACGGCGGCCTTCGTGACCCGCGACGAGGCCGGCGCCGTGCAGGCGCTCTTCTGGGATTTCACGATCACCCACCCCGGCCCCTCCGTGATCAACCAGGAGTACTACCTCCGCGACAACCCCGCGGCGGCCAAGGGCGAGGCCGCGCTGAGGGTCTCCGGCCTCCGGCCCGGGGCGTATGAACTGCGCGCCACCCGCGTCGGCTACCGCGCGAACGACGTACAGGCCTCCTACCGCGACCTCGGCTCGCCCGCACAGCTCACCAAGGCGCAGGTCGCCCAGCTTCGCGAGGCCGCCAGCGGCGCCCCCGAGATCTCGAGCCGGGTCAACGTCGCGAAGGATGGTCGGTTCGAGCAATCCGTCCCGCTCCGCGAGAACGACGTGTGGTTCGTCGAACTGAAGCCGCTGCGCTGAACGTCGCGAACACCTGGAATCTGCCAAGGGCGGCTCCCCACGGGCCGCCCTTTTCGTTCTCCTCTCCATCGCCGGCCAGTCCGGTCTCCGGACGGGTCGATCCGCAACCGCAGGGTGCGGGGCCCGGCCCGCACCCCGCTCGGCCCCCGCGGCGGCGCATGGCCGCCCACCCGCCTCAAAGCTCGTCGTTGTAGACTTGGAGGTGGCGCTGCGCCGCGGTGCCCCAGCCGAACTCCCGGCGCATGCCGCGCGCGATGATCGCCCGCATCTTCTCCGGCCGGCGATAGAGCATCAGGGCGCGCTCCAGCGCCCAGGAGATCCCCTGTTCGGTCGGCGCAAACAGCAGGCCCGTGCCCTCCTCCGGAGACTCCTCGAGGTCGATCACCGTGTCGACCAGTCCGCCGACCCGGCTGCACAGCGGCACCGTGCCATAACGCTGCGAATACATCTGGTTGAGCCCGCACGGCTCGAAGATCGAGGGCATCAGGAAGAAATCCGCGCCCGCCTCGACCAGATGCGTCATGGGCTCGTCGAGCACCTTGGCGAGCACCACGCGGCGCGGATGCGCCTGCGAAAGCTCGTTGAACGCCTCCTCGTAGCGCGCCCACCCCGTGCCGACCACGATCAGGTGGCAGTCCTGGGTCTCGAAGAACCGGTGCGCGCCGAGCAGCAGATCGATGCCCTTCTGCTCCACCAGGCGGCAGACCACCGCGAAGATCGGCGCGGTGCTGTCGGCGGGGAAGCCGCACTTTTTCAGCAGCGCCCGGCGGCACTTCTGCTTCCCGGTCGGATCCTCGAGGTTGTAGCGCGCCGGCAGCAGCGGGTCGATCGCCGGGTTCCAGATCGCGTCGTCGATGCCGTTGAGGAGGCCCACGAGGTCCGAGGCGCGGGTCGCGATCACGCCCTCGAGCCCGCAGCCGAACTCCGGCGTCTGGATTTCCCGCGCGTAGGTCGGGCTCACCGTCGTGACCCGGTCGGCGAACAACAGGCCCGCCTTCATCAGGTTCATCTGGCCGAAGAACTCCAACCCGTCCACGCTGCGGAACTCGTCGGGCAGGTTCGTCAGGGCGAATGCGTCCATCGGGAACACGCCCTGGAACGACAGGTTGTGCACGGTGAACACCGTCTTGACCGCCAGCGAGGTGTCGTGCCGCTCCTCGACGAGCCGCACGTACACCGGCAGGAGCGCGGTCTGCCAGTCGTGCGCATGCACCACGTCGGCCTTCAGGTCGGCCAGGCGCATCGCCTCGGCCACCGCCTTCGCGAAGAAGATGAAGCGCTCGGCGTTGTCGTCGTAGTCGCGCTCGTTCGTGCCGTAGGCCCCGCGCCGGTCGAAGAATTCGTCGCGAGCGATGAAATACACCGTGTAGCCGGGCCCGAGCGGCAGCCGCAGCAGGTCCGCCTCCACGAACCGCCCGCCGAGCTCGATCTGCAGCCGGTGGATACGGTGCGCACCGTCCGCCTCCGGATGCTCGAGGGCCATGCGGTAGCCCGGCAGGAAGACCGACACCTCATGGCCGGCCGCCGCGAGGGTCTTCGTGAGCCCCCCCACCGCGTCCGCCAATCCGCCGGTCTTCATGAACGGAAACAGCTCGCTGGCTGCGTGAACGATGTTCATCGCGCCAAGACTTAGGTTGTGCCACGCGCGTTTCCATCCCAATTTCCGCGGCGATGAAACTCCATGAGCGCTTGCTCCAACTGCTGGGGCGGCGCGACTACGTGCCGCTCAACCGCGCCGAACTCGCCGCGAAACTCGGCCTGAAGAAACCCGAGCTCCGCAAGCTCGACGCCGAGCTCCAACAGCTCCTTTCCCGCGGCTCCATTGTCCGCGTCAAATCCGACCGCTTCGTCCGCCCCGCCGACGCCGACCTCGTCACCGGCACCATCCAGATCCGGCCCAACGGCCGCGGTGTCCTCCGCCCCGAACAACCCGAGGGCGCCCCCGCCGGCGCCGCCGCGCCCGAGCCCGTCGACATCGCCGCCGAGGATACCGGCACCGCCATGCATGGCGACCGTGTCGTCGCG
>JAEZSJ010000348.1 GCA_023443985.1 Verrucomicrobiota bacterium
CGAGGATACCGGCCAGCACCCAGAGCAGAAACGCGACCGTGGCGTAGAGCGGGAACGCCATGAACTGCTTGAACGTCTCCATCCATGCGCCGGGCCGCGGCAGCAGCTTCACCAGCGCCGGCGCGAACGACAACACGAGGTACGGTGTCGCCAGCCCGGCCGCGATCGCCGTGAACGCCGCCAGCGCTGCCGCCGGCGGCAGCACCATCGCGGCGCCGAGCGCGGGCGCGAGGAACGGCGCCGAGCACGGGGTCGCCACCACCGTGGCGAGCACGCCCGAGAAGAACGAACCCGCGTAGCCGCTCTTCGCCTGCAGCCCGGCGCCCGCCCCGATGAGCGAGCCGCCGATCTCGAATACGCCGCTCAGGCTCAGCCCGAACACAAGCATCACGATCACGAGCGCGAAATCGAAGCCCGCGTCCTGCAGCTGGAAGCCCCAGCCCTGCGCGGCCGCGCCGTCCGCCGGTCGCAACGCGATCAGGATTCCGGCCAGCGCCCAGAACGACACCAGCACGCCCGCCGCGAACGTGAGCCCGTGCAGCCGCACCTTCGCGCGCTCCGCGCCGGCCTGCTGCACGAACCCGAGGATCTTGATCCCCAACACCGGAAACACACAGGGCATGAGGTTCAGGATCAGTCCGCCGACGAACGCCAGCACAAGGATCGCCGCGATGCCGGGAGCCTCCGCCGGGTTTGCGCCGGAGCCGCTTGCTTCGCCCGTCGGTGCGGGCTGAAGCGCCGCACCACGCGCCAGCACCGCCCCCTCCGTCACCGGAATCTGGATCGCCACCGCCTTCGGACCGCCCGGCCACCAGCCGGACTCCGCCACAAGCAGGCCTGTCAGCTCGCGCGGTGCGCCGGCCGACTCGGCCTGCGTCGCGGTGAGCTCCAGCTCCCCGCCGGCCGCGCGTGCCGACTGCAGGGCCCGCGCCTCCACCGCGCCATTCTCATCGAAGTAGGCCGCCATCAGCCCCTCGCGCCGCACCGCCGGGTCTCGTGGCTCGACCCGGATCGTCAGCGCCCGGCCGCTTCGGTAGGCCTGCGCAGCAAGCTTCTCGGTCGGCTGCGGCACCGCGGCGCGCGCGGCCGCGATTCGCGCGGCCCAAATCGGATCCGCCGCCGCCTCCGCCGCCACCGGCAGCGTGAGCGAGACCTTCGCCTCGCCGGGGATGCACGCCTCCTTGCACATCAACCACTCGGCCGTGGCCGCGAGGGTGACGTTCTCGCCCGGTCGCGCACCGGCCGGCACCGCGATGTCCACCAGAAGCAGCTGCTCGCCGCCGTAGCCGTACGTCAGCACGCCGCCGGTGTCGGTGATCTCCGGCGCGGGCCACTGGATCGGGCCGGCGGAGAAGCCGGGCGGCAGGGCCCACTTGAGCGTCGTCGGCAGGCCCGCCTCGCCGGGATTTTTCCAATACGTGTGCCAGTGCTCCTCGTGTTCGAGCCGCAGGGCGACGGTCGCGGTGCCCCCGGGCACCAACGCCGTCTGCTCCGCGACGAGCGAGGCGACGACGTGTTTCTCTCCGAAGGAGAACGCGAGCAGCCGGCCGGCGGCGACCAGGACCAGAAGGACGAGGGACAGAACGGGACGCAGTTTCATGTGGTGGTGTGGGCCGCCGCGCGGGCACGCCGAACGTGATACCCGTACCCCGCCTCCGGTCAAAACCCTCGCGCAGGATTCGCCCGCCGGGCGCGAACGGTTCGAAACCGTCGCGGCTCGCCGCCGGCACGCTGCGGAAGCACAGTGAACCCATGCCGGTGTCCCGCCCTCCTGTTTCGTCCGCCGACCGCCGCACCGGGTGGGTGGTCGGTTGGTCGATCGCGCTGGCGGTCCTCGCCGCCTACACGAACAGCCTCGGCGGCCCCTTCGTTTTCGACGACGTCCCCTCCATCCTGGACAACCCGACCATCCGACAGCTCTGGCCCCTGTCCGTCCCGCTGTCACCACCGGCTGAATTCGGGCTGACGGTCGGCAACCGTCCGCTGCTCAACCTCACGCTCGCGCTGAACTTCGCCGTCGGCGGGTTCGACCCGCGCGGCTACCATCTGGTCAACGTCGCCATTCACCTGGCGGCGGCGTTGGCGGCATTTGGCCTGGTGCGACGCACCGTCCCGCGCTGGCGCCCAGCGATCTCGCAGCGGAAGGCAACCTTCTTCGCGGGCACGCTCGCCGCGCTCTGGGCGCTGCATCCCCTGCTCACCGAGTCGGTCACCTACATCATCCAGCGCGGCGAGTCGCTCATGGGGCTCTTCGCGCTGTTCACGCTCTACGCCCTCGTGCGCTCGACCGACTCCGACCGCCCGCTCATCTGGCGCGGCGCCGCGGTGTTCGCCGCGCACGGCGCCGTGGCGAGCAAGGAGGTGGGCGTGATCGTACCGGTGCTCGCCGTGCTCTACGACGCCACCTTCCTCGCCGGGTCCTGGCGTGAGGTCTGGCGCCGTCGGCGCGTCCACCTCGCCCTGTTCTCGGCGTGGCTGTTGCTCGCCTGGATCATGGCGGCCGGAGGCGGCCGCGGCGGCACCGCCACGCTCGCGCCCGAGGCGCTGCCCGTCTATTGGCTCACGCAGTTCGACGCGACCGCCCATTACCTGCGGCTCACGTTCTGGCCCCACCCCTTGGTTTTCGAATACGGCTACGACTACGTCGCCGGGCTCGGGGCCGTGCTGCCGCAGATGCTGCTCGTCGTGGCGCTCGGCGCCGGCGCGCTGTTCGCCACCTGGCGCCGCCACCCCGCGGGCTTCCTGGGCTGCTGGTTCTTCGCGGGGCTGGCGCCGGCGAGCATCATGCCGAACACGATCCAGGTGATCGTCGAGCACCGCATGTACCTGCCGTTGCTGGCGCCCTTGGCGCTGGTCACCGGTTTCGCCTTCACCCGCGGCGGCGTACGCTGGCTCGCGCCGCTTGCGGGTCTCGCGCTCGTGGGCGGCGGACTGACCGCGGTCCGCAACCACGACTACCGCACGGAAATCGCGCTCTGGTCGGACACCGTCGCCAAGGCGCCGCGGAGCGCCCGCGCCTGGACGGGGCTCGGCGCCGCGTGGCTCTCGGCCGGCGACTTCGCCCGCGCGCTGGAATGTTCGCGGCGGGCCAGCGGGATCGACCCCGCTCATCCGGCGCCGCACATGAACGCCGGCCTCGCCTGCGAGGGGCTCGGCCGCTACGCCGAGGCGATCGAGGCGTTTGCCACCACGGTCCGCCTGAACCCCGCCTTCACCGAGGCGCACCGCCATCTTTCCGCCTGCCACATCGAGCTCGGCCAGTTCGACGAGGCCGCCGAGCCGCTCCGCCGCGCCCTCGAGCTGGATCCGTCCGACCCGCGCAAACACGTCCTGCTCGGGGTGTTCCTCGCCGCGCGTGACCGGCCCGATCAGGCGGTCGAGGCCTATGCGCACGCGTTGCACCTTGATCCGCAATGCGCCCCCGCCGAGTCGCACTGGGGCACCACATTGCTCCACCGCGGCCGGACGGCGGACGCGATCCCCCATTTCGAACGTTCGCTCCAGATGAGCCCGCAGCAGCCGGAGATCGAGGCCCAGCTCGCCTCCGCGCTCCTGGCCGAGGGACGGGCGTCCGAGGCCTCGACCCATCTCGAACGCGCGCTCGCCCTCGCCCCGGGCCGGGTGGATTTGCGGATCGAGTTCGGCATCGAGCTCGCCCGGGCGAAACTCCTGCCGGAGGCGCGCGAGCAGCTCGCCGCGGCGGCCGCGGCGGATCCGCGATCGGTCCGGGCCCGCACCAACCTCGCCAACGTGCTCGCCGAGCAGGGAGAACAGGAGGCGGCCCGCGGTCTCTACGAGGAGGCGTTGGCGCTCGAACCCGCCAACGCGCTCGCCCACTTCAACCTCGCCGGCACGCTCCTCCAACTCGAGCGCCTGACCGAGGCGCACGCGCACGTCGCCGCCGCCGTGCGGCTGGATCCGTCGCTCACCCGCGCCCGCGAACTCCTCAAGGAGATGGATCAGGTTTTCGGGCCGGTCCGTTGAAAGCCGCGGCTCAGCGCGCGCGTTGCAGGTAGCCGCTGTCCTGCAGCCAATCGGCCAGACGATGCGGCCAAGTCCGCACCGAACGCAGTTCGGAGCGGTCGCCCATGTTGAAAGCATGCCCGCCGCGCGCGAGCAGGTGCAACTCGACCGGGATCTTCGCGGCGCGGTACTTGCCGGCGATCTCGAGCGTCGATTCCTCGCAGCCGTACTCGTCGTCGTTGGCACACAGGAGGAACGCGGGCGGCGCATCGGCGGGGAGTCGCCGCGGCAGCGCGCCCCCCGGATAGAGGCTCCCGCCGGGATAGACCAACATGAGGAAGTCGGGCCGGCTGCTGGCGCGCCCGACCGGATCGGCCCCAGCTGCGTCACCCGCAGCCGGCTCGAAGCCGGCGATCATCGCCACCGCGCCGCCCGCCGAGAACCCAAGAAATCCGATACGCCTCGGATCGACGCCGAATTCGCCCGCCCGGCTGCGGACCAGCCGCACCGCCCGCAGGGCGTCCTCCTGCACGTGCGCGACGGCATAGGGCGAGCCCTCCTGCGCGGGCAAACGGTACTTGAGCACGAACACCGTCACCCCGAGCGGGTTCAGGAACTCTGCGACCTGTTCGCCTTCCGCATGGAAGACCAGCTCACGGTAGCCGCCGCCGGGCGCGACGATCACCGCGCAGCCGTTCGCCTTCGCGGCCGGCGCCGGGAAGACCGTGAGCGAGGGATTGTGGATGTTGCGCACCCAGTAGTCCTTCGCCTCCTCGGGTTCAGTGCGCCGGACCTCGAAACCGGGCGCGCCGTTCTCCCAAAGCGGGACAACGAGCGGGGAGGCGGGAGCGGCGGTGACCGCCAACACGAGGAGCCAGAACAGGCGCAGGGGGTGAGTCATGGGAGCGGGACGGGGCAGAAGGTTCGGACTGCGCCGAAGCATACAAACCGGCTCCCGCGGGACAACTCCGCACACTTCGGACAACCGGCGAACATGGAGCATGTGCGCCCAGTTCCCGAAGCGGGACCTCATCCGCGGCCGTCGATGCGCCGGGGCGTGGCCGTCCAGTTCCGTGGTTGCGCGACCGCCCACCCGGCGGTTCCGTCCTCGCGCCATGCCCGCCACCACGCTCGATCGCCGCACGCGCCTGCTCGGCGGCGCGATGTTGCTCGCCTCGTTCGCGTGCAACACGGCGGTGATGTTTCTCCCGTTCATGGAGCTGCGCAAGGGCTTCGCCACCGAGCCGTATTCACTCGTCCGTTCCGTCCGGATGATGTGGGGCAGCGGGCTGTATGTCCTCGCGATCCTGGTCGTCGGCTTCTCGCTGGTGTTCCCGTTCGCGAAGCTCGGTGTGCTCGCCGCGCTCTGCCTGCGCGGCCGGCTCGGCGTCCGCGGCACGCGCGCGCTGGCGTGGGTCGAGCGGCTCGGCAAATGGTCGATGCTCGACGTGTTCCTCGTCTGCCTGATCCTCACGCTGACCTCCGGGCAACTGCTCGTCGGCGCGCGGCCGCTCGCCGGCATCCCGCTCTTCGTCGCGGCGATCATGTTGAGCCTCGCCACCGGCAATCTGCTCGCGGCCCGCGCCGAGCCCGAACCGCCGCACGCGCCGCGAGTCGGCGGCTGGTGGCTCTCGCTGGCGTGGCTCGCGCTCGCTGGCACGCTGGCGCTGCCGTTCCTCCAGATCAGCGACTGGCTGCTCGCGGACCGCGGCTACAGCATCGTCACTTTGGCGGTCACGCTCCTGCACTCGGGCGCGTGGACGGCCGGCGCCGTTGTGGCGCTGTTTCTGGTCGTCGCGCCGGTCGGTCTGCTGGCGGCGGCCACCGCGCTCTGGCGCCTCCAGCGCCGCGGCGAGCCGACCCGCCGTGCCGAGCGGCACTTCGAGGTCTGGCGCCGCTGGAGCATGCTCGATGTCTTCGGACTGGCGCTCGCGGTGTTCCTGGTCGAGGGCGAGCAGCTCATGCGCACCGAGGTGCGCTGGGGCGCCCTCTTCCTCGTCGTGATGGTGGGCGCCCGCTGGGGCCTCGATGTCCTGCTGGCGCGGAGCAACGGCGGCGATCCCCGCTGACGCAGCGGCACCGCGCCACTCACTCCAGCGCGGTGCAAAACCGGCCGCGAGCCACCCAGGACCAGCGGACCCGGCGCCGGACCGGCGACACCGGCATGGCAACATTGGGTGGCCTGGCGCGATCCACCCGCGGTGGGACGACGGACCGGTTTTCCCTGCAGTGGTGCGCGTGCGGAACCAACCACTCGCCACGGCGGCAGATCATAGTCCGCGCACCTGGTTGTCGCCGGTGCTGCTGACGTGCGGGCCGCCGCAGCCGGCGCTTGCACGCGCCCGTGAGCACAGCGAAGGTGGCCGCACTTTGCCGCCTCCCGCCCAACCGCCGAGACTCGACCCGCGCGATCCGACCTGGAACCCCGCGCGGTGGTTGCCGACCACGCGCGACGAACTCGCCGCGCGCGGCTGGGACGAGGTCGACGTGATCCTCGTGACGGGCGACGCCTACGTGGACCATCCGTCGTTCGGCGCGGCGGTCGTCGGCCGCATCATCGAGCGCGAAGGTTTCCGGGTCGCCGTGCTCCCCCAGCCCAACTGGCGCGACGACCTGCGTGACTTCAAGAAACTGGGACGCCCGCGGCTGTTCTTCGGCGTGACCGCCGGGTGCATGGACTCGATGGTCAACCGCTACACCGCAGGCCGCCGGCTGCGCAGCGACGACGCCTACACGCCCGACGGCGCGCCGGGGTTTCGTCCCGACTATGCGGCGACAACGTACACCCGGATCCTCAAGCAGGTCTGGCCCGACGTGCCGGTGATGCTCGGCGGCATCGAGGCGAGCCTGCGGCGCGTGACGCACTACGACTACTGGTCGGACCAACTCCGCCCGACCGTGCTCGCCGAGAGCGGCGCGGATCTCCTCGTGTACGGCATGGGCGAACTGCCGCTCATCGAGATGCTCAAGCTGCTGGCGAAGGGCGTGCCGTTCACCTCGCTCAAGACCATCGCACAGACGGCGGTGCTGCTCCCCGAGGGCGCGCCGCTGCCGAAGAACGCGAACTGGGAGGACCTGCGCCTCGCCTCCCACGAGGAATGCCTCGCGGACCGGAGGCTCTACGCGGCGAACTTCAAACAGGTCGAGACCGAGTCGAACCGCGTGAAGGCGCGGCGGCTGTTGCAGGATGTGGGCCCGCGCACGCTCGTCGTGAACCCGCCTTTCCCGACGATGACCGAGGCGCAGATGGACCGCAGTTTCGACCTGCCGTTCACCCGGCTGCCACATCCGCGTTACCGCAAACGGGGGCCGATCCCGGCGTACGAGATGATCCGGCACTCGATCAATCTCCACCGCGGCTGCTTCGGCGGGTGCAGCTTCTGCACGATCTCGGCGCACCAGGGGAAGTTCGTCGCCAGCCGCAGCAAGGAGAGCATCCTGCGCGAAGTGGAGGCGGTGAAGCAGATGCCGGACTTCCACGGCACGATCACCGACCTCGGCGGCCCCTCGGCGAACATGTACCGCATGAAGGGCAAGCAGCAGTGGATCTGCGACGCCTGCATCCGCCCGAGCTGCATGTGGCCGACGATGTGCCACAACCTGGATACCGACCACGCCGCCCTGCTCGACATCTACAAGGCCGTGCGCGAGACGCCCGGCGTGAAGCACGCGTTCGTCACCAGCGGCCTGCGCTACGACCTCTTCCTGCACGAGAAAAAGACGCCCGAGGTCGCGAGGAGCCACGAGCGGTACATGGAGGAGCTGATCGCGCACCACGTCTCCGGCCGGCTGAAGGTCGCGCCCGAACACACTTCGGACTCCGTGCTGCGCGTGATGCGCAAGCCGAGCTTCAACCTCTTCCGCGAGTTCCTGAAACGCTTCGACCAGATCAAGGTGAAGGTCGGGAAACCCCAGCTCCAGCTCATCCCCTACTTCATCAGCTCGCACCCCGCGTCGCGGCCCGAGGACATGGCCGACCTCGCCGCGCAGACCAAGGAGCTCGGCTTCAAGCTCGAGCAGGTGCAGGACTTCACGCCCACGCCGATGACGGTCGCCACCGAGATCTA
>JAEZSJ010000364.1 GCA_023443985.1 Verrucomicrobiota bacterium
ATCCCGCGGCGGGGCGGGCCGAGCCGCCATCGGGTACCGAGATCACGTCGCTCGACGAAACTCTCGACCTGTTGATGGTCGACGGCCGGATCGCGGAGTTGCGCCGGCAGGTGTCCGTGTCGCGCGAGGTCCGTTGAAGCGACCGCCGCCCCGGGAGTGGGGAGCGGGCGGGGCGCGGTCCGGAGACCGGTCCAAACAAGAACCCCGGGCACGAGGGCCCGGGGTTCCGTTCAGTGAGGAATGCGGGAACTCAGGCTGGGATGTTCGCAGAACGCCGACGCCACAACGCCAAGCCCAACAACACAGCAGCCCCAATCGCTCCGTATGTCGCCGGCTCGGGGACAGCGCCGCTGATCTCGAACTCGAGCTTGTCCGCAATCGCATCACCGAAAGTGTCGAAGCCGGTCGCCGTGCGCAGGAAATGGCCCGAACCGCCCACGACGTTGTTCGTGTAGAAGTCCTGCAGCCCGTCCTCTCCGAGGATGATGATGCCGTTGATCGACTCCACGCCGGCGGCGAGGGTGGCGTCCCGCGCGGCGGCCGTGTCGCTGCCGTCGTTGGTGGCCCCGTCGCCGGAGATGTCGATCACCTGCCGCGCGCTCGTGAACGAGTTTGTCTCGAACAACGGCGTGGCGAAGGCCAGCGCGTCACCGATCGCGGTCTGCCCCCGGCTCGGGTAGGTGCGCGGCGCCGCGGCGATCGCCATCGCGAAATCGTCGATCGCCGCCGCGGAGTCGAGCAGGGTCCAGCCCACCACCTCCGCCTGCTGCGCCGCCCCCGCCCAGAAGATGAGGTTCACGGCGATCGCGCCGATCCGGTCGTTGGCGGTGGAGAGAATCGCACTCTGCAGCGAGTCGCTGGCGAACGCATCGGCATAGCCTTGGCGCTGGAGTTCGAATTCGGTGGAGGTGATCGATCCGGAGACGTCGACAAGCAGCGACAGCTCCAAGTCGACGAGTTGCGCCTGCATGGCGGCGGGCGAGGCCAGGACAGCCGCCCCCAATAGCAACGATGTGATACGCATGGTCGTTTTCTTCAGTGTTTGTGTTCGTGTTCGCGATCGGGGCGGCGCGATTTCGCGCCGAGCTGTGGGAGTGTCGAGGGAGCAGCCGGCACTACCCCGCCAACGGGCCACTTGGTACCAGATGCGCGGTCCGCGGCCTATCGGGCAAAACCCGTTCGGTCCCTGAGAAACGTTCGGATCGGGCCATCCGGTCCGCGCCGCGGCATCCGCCGCGCACCGGCGGCGCACTACTGGCGATCGACGCGCCAGAGCAGCCACCCACCCAGCCCCGCGAACACCGCGAAGGGCAGCCACACAAGCAGCTCCGGGTGCAGATCCGGCCGCTTCTGCGACCAGTCGATGATCATCTGGAAAAACAGGTAGCCGAGCGCGAGCACCACGGCCAGCCCGAGGTTGGCGGAGGTCTCCTTGCGCTGCATGGTGATGCCCAGCGGCACGCCCACCAACGCAAACGCCATCACGCCGGCCGCCAAGGTGAGCTGCTTCTGCATCGCGTAACGCACCCGCGTGATCTGCTGCCGCTGCTCGCGGGTCGCCGTCGTGTCCTCCGCCGTGGCCTGCTTCGCCTTCGCGAGCTCCGCGCGCAGTTCGTTGTAGGTGAGGATCGAGAGTTTCCGCGTGTACGTGCCCTGGCCGACGAGTTTGTCGAGCGGCAGCCGGATCTGCTTCCACTCGGCGAAATGGATCAGCACCGGCTCACGCGAGAAATCATCCGGCCGCTCCGTGTTGCGCACCTCGAGCACCCCGCGGCGGGGCGTGATCATCAACTCCGTCGTCTCCTCAGCGAACTCCACCGTACCGGTCTCCGCCCGCAGGTAGGCCACGACTCGGCCCTGCGCATCGAGCTCCCAGAAGGACAGGTCGCGCACGCTCGTGCCGTCCTTCGCCGCCACGTGGATCACCTTGCCGGGAAAGGTCCGGACGAATTCGCCGGGCACGATGAAGCTCAGCGGGTTCACGCGGGCGGCATCGGCCCGCACGAGTTTGCTCGCGCTCTTCGCCTTCGGGCTGACATCGCACGCGAACCAGACCATCAGCGCCGTGCCCAGCATCGCCAGGATGAAGATCGGCCGAGCGATCCGCAGCACACCCCACCCCGCCGCGCGCATCGCCGTGACCTCCTGTTGCGCCGAGAGGCGCCCGAGCACGAGCAGGATGCCGGTGAGCAGCCCGAGCGGCAGCGCGTACGGCATCACGTACGGCACGACCATCAGCGTGAGCCGGAGAAACGTCTCCACGTCGATCTGCTCCGAGGCGAACGCCTGCAACAGGTCCTTGATGACATTGCCGACCAGCAACACGAACGTCACGATCCCCATCGCGGCCAGCGAGGAGAGCAGCACGTTGCGAAAAATGTAGCGGTCGAGGGTCGTGGTCACGCCGGCGAATTGACTGCGGCCAAGCGCGCGAGCTGGCAAACCATCTGTTGCGCCGCGGCGCCGGCCCCGGCGCCCGTCCTCCGCCGCCCGGCCGGCCGGCGGCGGCTCAGTCGCCGAGGCTCGTGCCGACCCGCCGCGCCGCCTCGATCCACCAATGGTCGACCGGCACGGTCTTGATCCCCTTGGCGACCTTCTCGACCGGCACCGCCAGCCAGCGGTCGTCGCGCGCCGCGACCATGTGGCCGAACTTCCCCGCGCGGATAAGCTCGACGGCCGCCGTGCCGAGGCGGGTCGCCAGCAGGCGGTCGTGGCATGAGGGCGTGCCGCCGCGTTGCACGTATCCGAGGATCGTTACGCGGGCCTCGAGGTGGGTGAGCTCCTCGAGCAGCTTCGCGAGCCGCATCGTGTGGCCCGCACGCGCCTTGTCCCAGGCGGCGAGCGCCTGCTTCGCCTCCTTCTTCTCCGCGTCGGTGCGGGCGCGGTCGCGCCGCCGCAGCAACAGCTCGAGCTCGTGCGCATCGTTCGCGGACAGCGCCCCCTCGGCGACCGCCACGATGCTGAAGTTGAGCCCGTGTTCCGAGCGCCGCCGGATCGCCGCAGCGACCTTCTCCACGTCGTAGGGGATCTCCGGGATCAGGATCACGTCCGCCCCGCCGGCGATGCCCGCGCCGAGCGCCAGCCAGCCGGCGCGATGGCCCATGATCTCCGCGATGATGATCCGGTGGTGGCTGTGCGCGGTGCTGTGCAGCCGGTCGAGCGTCTCGGTGGCGATGCCCAGCGCGGT
>JAEZSJ010000015.1 GCA_023443985.1 Verrucomicrobiota bacterium
CGTCCGGCCCGTGCTGGATCTTGTCGTTGAGCAGGAAGACGAACACCGCGAACAGCAGCACGTACACGAAGCCGAACATCACCATCGAGGCCGCCACCTGGTTCGCCGTCACCACCTTCGAGAGCCCCTCCGAGGTGCGCAGCAGCCGGTACACGATCCACGGCTGGCGCCCGACCTCCGCCGCCCACCAGCCCGCCTGGTTCGCGATCTGCGGCCCGAGCACCGCAAGCGTGAGCAGACCGAGCAGCACGCGCGAGTCCGCCAACGTGCCGCGCCACCAGGCCCAGCCGCCCCAGGCCGCGAGCCCGATGAGCGTCATGCCGACCGCGACCATGAGATGGTAGAGCTGGAACGTGAAGTTCACCGGCGGCCGGCCGTCCTTCGCCACCTCCGGGTCGTTGAGTCCGCGCACCACCGCGTCCGCGTCGCCGTGTACGAGATAGCTGAGCATCCCCGGGATCGCCACGCCCTTGGTCGTCTCCGTCTTCTCGTCCACCCAACCGACGACATAGAGCGGCGCGCGCGCCGTCGTCTCGAACTGGCCCTCGAAGGCCGCGAGCTTCGCCGGCTGGTTCTCCGCCACGCCGGCCGCGCTGTCGTGGCCGCTCACGAGCGACAACACCGCGGCCACCGCCGCCACCGCCAGCCCGAGCTTCACCGACGCCAGCGCGAACTCCCGGTGGCGCCGCTTCAACAGGTACCACGCGCCCACGCTCACCATCAGCCACGCGCCGGCCTGCCAGCAGCCGATCACCGTGTGCGCCAGCCGGTCCATCGACGACGGGTTGAACACCATCGCCCAGAAGTCCGTGATCTCCGCGCGCGCCGCGAGCCCCTCGCCCACGATGTGGAAGCCGGCGGGCGTCTGCATCCAGGAATTGGCCACAATGATCCAGATCGCGGAGAAATGCGCGCCGAAGGCCACCATGCACGTGGCGAAGAAATGCAGCTTCGGGCCCACCTTGTCCCAGCCGAAGAGCAGGATCGCCAGGAAGCCCGACTCGAGGAAGAACGCGAAGATGCCCTCCGCCGCGAGCGCGCTGCCGAACACGTCGCCCACGTAGCGCGAGTACGTCGCCCAGTTCGTGCCGAACTCGAACTCGAGCACGATCCCCGTCGCCACGCCGATCGCGAAGGTGAGCGCGAAGACCTTCGTCCAGAACCGCGCCATCTGGTGGTACAGCGGCTTCTTCGTCCACAGCCACATCCCCTCGTTGATCACCAGCAGCAGCCCGAGCCCGATGCTCAACGGCGGGTAAAGGTAGTGGAACGCAGTCGTGAGGGCGAACTGCAGGCGCGAGAGCAGAAGGACATCCATGGTACGGCCGAAGCCGCCCGCACCTTGGGAGCCCCACGCCGCCCGTGCAACCCCGCTCGTGCCGCCGTCCCACCCCGTGGCCGCCATCCCGCCGGGGAAAAGGGAGCTTCGCTGTAAGCCGCGCCCGCCGCCGAAGCGCAGGAGTTCGCCGCCCTCGAACGTTTCCTCCTGATGGACAACGCCCAGCTCGCGCGCGTCGAACGCGCCGTCGCCCGGCTGCGCGCGATGAGCCCCGCCGAACGCGCCGCGCTCCATGAGCGCCTGTCCGCCTTCCACCGGCTCCCCCCGGCCGAACGCAACCGCGTCCGCGCCGGCTGGCGCGACGAACGCGACCGCGCCGACTGGCCGCAGATGATGCACTCGCTCACCCCCGAACAACGCGCCGCCGTACAGGCCGAACTCCAGGCCCTCGACCCCGCCGATCGCGCCACCCGCAAACACGAACTGCTCGACGCCTGGCGCGCCCCGCCGGCGGCCCGACCTTGATCTTTGTCCGCGTACCGGGCCCCCGGTTGCCCGTCACGCGGCCCTCGCGAGCAACAACAGGCCAAGACGCTGCGCCGGGAGCTCCGGGTCCAGCAGCGCGAGCTCAAGCAACTCACCGGCGAGTGACGCGGTAGACCGAAGTCCAGCGGTCCCTGTCGACCGGGGCACCGCCCCGGCTTCTCCGGCCGGTCCGCGACCGGCCCGCCCGCGCCCGCCCTCCCGGCGCACCCGCTCCGCGCGGCCGGGTCGGCTTGGCCGCGCCCCGGCGCGGAGAATGAACGCGAATTCATGCCCCGTTCACCGGGCGGTCATGCGCAGCGTCTAGGATGGTGGGCACAACGCGTCGTTTCCGCCGGCGGCGCCTCCACCTTCCATCGCGCCCACGCATGTTCTCCGCCACGGCCGGGTCCTCCGGCCTCCTCGCTCCGCTCCATTTCCTAGATACAGCCGTCTTCCTCCGGCTCAACGCCCTCCACTCGCCCGCCTGGGACCCGGTGATGCGTTTCGTCTCCGGCCCGTGGCTGCTCGCCCTGGTCCACCTCGTCCTGCTCGCCGCGATCCTGCGCGCGGGCGGCTGGCGCCGCCCCCTCGCGAAACTGGGCCTGCTGGCGCTCGTGATCCTCGCCGACCTCGCGGGCGCGCACCTCCTCAAGGACCTCGTCCGCCGCCCCCGCCCCTCCTGGCAACCCGAGCTCACCGACACGATCCACCTGGTCGACGGCCGCCGCGGGGGCGAGTTCGGGTTCGTCTCCACCCACACCGCGTACGCCTTCGCCGTCGCCGTGTTCGCCGCCGCACAGGTGCGCCGCCGCCGGGTCGCCGCACTGTTGCTCACCTGGGCGGCCGCAGTCGCCTACAGCCGCATCTACCTCGGGCTCCATTACCCCGGCGACGTGCTCGCCGGCGCCGCCTGGGGCGCGCTGACCGCCTTCGCCATCACCCGGTTGCCGGCCCGCGCCCGCGCTTGGCTGGCCGAACCGCCCGACCGGTCGGACTCAGCCTCCGGCGGTGCCACGCCCGCCCCCGCCCTCCCGATCGCCTCCGCCTGAACGCCCGGCCATGGATGTCTCCCCCTTCTCCGCCGCCCTCGCGCGGCCGCTCGCCCGCCGCCACGGTGGCCTGTTGGTGTTTCTCACCCTCTTCGTCGCCGTGGCCCAGCTCTCGCGCGCCGCGCTGCTCCTCCAGGCGCGCCATGAGGTCTCGTGGAACTTCGGCCTGCTCGGCTCCGCGGTGCTCGGCCTCGGGTTCGACCTCGCCGCCGGCCTGCTCTGGGCCGCGCCGTTGTGGCTCCTGCTCACGCTCCTCCCGGCCCGCGCCTTCACCGGCCGGTTCGGCCGCGGCGCCGCGCACGCGTTCTTCCTCGTGGTGCTCTACGCGCTGCTCTTCGGCGGCGTGGCGGAGTGGCTTTTCTGGGACGAGATCGGCGCGCGCTTCAACTTCATCGCCGTCGACTACCTCGTCTATTCCAGCGAAGTCATCAACAACATCCTGGAATCATACCCCGTCTATCCCCTCCTGGCC
>JAEZSJ010000027.1 GCA_023443985.1 Verrucomicrobiota bacterium
GGGCGGGAGCCGCCGGCGCCGGCGTGGGCACGGTCGCCACCTCGGTCGTGGGCGGGGCCGCTGGCGCGGGCTCTGCCTTCGGCGGTACGGACTCCGGCGCAGCAGCGGGTGCCGACGCCGCCGCCTCGCCCGCCCCGGCCACCGCGGGGGCCGCCGGCGGGGGCAGGAAGAAGGGTCCATTCGCCGTCAGCGCCGGGTCGAAATCCTGCTGCCACGCGGTGCGAAAGTAGACGCCATTGGCGACCACGATGCAGGATTCCGGCGCGTAGCTCTTCGCATCGGCGATTGCAGTGATGCGGTCCTCGGTGCGGTCGCTAATCCAGCGGTTGATCCAGTGCACGGCGTACTCGGGCCGGCCGAAGTCGATCACGCGCAGTTCGCTGCGGCAGTGCTGCCGGAGTAGGTCGATGTACCCGCCGCTGATCGAGTTCCACTGCTGCACCCAGAGCGCGCGGGCGAAGGTGAGGTTCGTGTCGTTGCCGGCGGCACGCTGCAGCCGGCGCGTGAGGGCGCCGAAACCATCCGCCGCCTCGGGCACGGGCACGGAGAGGTGGAGCGCCCCGCACAGCTCGTCGCGGGCCGCCCCCTGGACGCCGGCCGCGACCGGAAGCAGCGCCTGCATCAGGCCCAACGGCGCCAGGACTATGTTGCCCGGTTCGCCGCGCAACTGGTTGTACAGATCGACAGCGAAGGCGTTGCTCGATTCGACGACCGCGGCGATGAGCGGATCCTCCGGCGCGGTTGCCGGCGCGGGGACCGCCGGTGCCGGCAACGGCTCGGGTTCCGGGAGCTCCGCCGCCGAAGCCCACCCACCGGCCAACCCAAGGGCGAACAGGCAGAGAGCACGGCGGGGAAACAGGGTCGGCATGGCTGGGTTGCAGTGGGGCGGAAGCCGATAAGCGTGCAAATCCATCCAGTTCCGACGAGCCGAAATTCGGCTACGCGATAGTTAACCCGTTTTTGGCGACTGCACGAAACGGCCGCGACCTCCGAGGAGATCGCGGCCGGAAAAAACGCCGGTGCTGCCGGGCGCCTCAGTACCGGTAGTGCTCGGCCTCGTAGGGCCCTTCGACCGGGACGCCGAGGTACTTGGCCTGCTTCTCGGAGAGCTTGGTGAGCTTCACGCCGATCTGCTCGAGGTGCAGCCGGGCGACCTCCTCGTCGAGCGCCTTCGGCAGGCGGTAGACGCCGACCTTGTAGGTGTCGCGGTTCTTCCAGAGGTCGAGCTGGGCGAGGGTCTGGTTGGTGAAGCTGTTCGACATCACGAACGACGGGTGGCCCTTGGCGCAACCGAGGTTCACGAGGCGCCCCTCGGCGAGCACGAGGATCGAGCGGCCGTGCGGGAAGGTGTAGCGGTCGAGCTGGGGCTTGATGTTGTCGCGCTTCACGCCGGGCGCCGTATTCAGGCGGGCGATCTGGATCTCGTTGTCGAAGTGGCCGATGTTGCAGACGATCGCGTTGTCCTTCATCGCCTGCAGGTGCTCGAAGGTGAGCACGTCGCAGTTGCCGGTGGTGGTGACGTAGATGTCGCCCGTGCCGAGGGTGTCCTCGACGGTCTTCACCTCGAACCCCTCCATCGCGGCCTGCAGGGCGTTGATCGGGTCGATCTCGGTCACGATCACGCGGGCGCCGAAGCCCCGCAGCGAGTGCGCGGAGCCCTTGCCGACATCGCCGTAGCCGCAGACGACGGCGACCTTGCCGGCGATCATCACGTCGGTGGCGCGCTTGATGCCGTCGGCCAGCGACTCGCGGCAGCCATAGAGGTTGTCGAACTTCGACTTGGTGACCGAGTCGTTGACGTTGATCGCGGGGACGAGGAGCTTGCCGACTTCGTGCAACTGATACAGGCGGTGCACGCCGGTGGTCGTCTCCTCGGAGACGCCGCGCCACTCCTGCACGAGCGACGCGAAGATCTTCGGCTGCTTCGCGTGGATTTTCTTGAGGAGGTCCTTGATCACCTGCTCCTCGTGGGAGCCGGAGTCGGTGTTCACCCAATCGGAGCCCTGCTCCATCTCGTAGCCCTTGTGGAGGAGGAGGGTGACATCGCCGCCGTCGTCGACGACGAGCTGCGGGCCCTTGCCGTCGGGGCCGAGGATGGCGTGCCAGGTCATGTCCCAGTACTCCTCGAGCGTCTCGCCCTTCCAGGCGAAGACGGGGATGCCGGCCTTGGCGATGGCGGCGGCGGCGCTGTCGACGGTGGAGAAGATGTTGCAGGAGGCCCAGCGGACGGTGGCGCCGAGGGCGACGAGCGTCTCGATGAGGACGGCCGTCTGGTTGGTCATGTGCAGCGAGCCGGTGATGCGCACGCCGGCGAGCGGCTTGGTCTGCGAATACTTGGCGCGGACGGACATGAGGCCGGGCATCTCGGCCTCGGCCATGGCGATCTCCTTGCGACCGAGGTCGGCGAGGGAGAGATCACGGACTTTGAAATCTTGGGACATGGGCGGAAAAGGTGAGCGGGAGGGACGAGGCGGGGGAGACAAGAGAGGCCCGGCGCGCCGGGGAAACGGTTGCCCGCTTTTCCCCCGGTCGACGGGCCTCGCGGCATCAGACCTTCTTGATCGCGGCCTGGAGGTCCTCGATCTTGTTGAGCTGCTCCCACGGGAGCTCGGCCTTGCCGAAGTGGCCGTAGTTGGTCGTCTGGCGGTAGATCGGGCGGAGCAGATCGAGCTGCTTGACGATGTTGGCCGGCTTGAAGCTGAAGACCTCGCGCACGGCCGCGGAGATCTTGGCCTCGTCGACCTTGGCGGTGCCCATGGCGTCGACCCAGATCGAGACGGGCTCGGGGTAGCCGATCGCGTAGGCGACCTGGAGCTCGCAGATCTCGGCCAGGCCGGCGGCGACGATGTTCTTCGCGACCCAGCGGCACATGTAGGCGGCCGAGCGGTCGACCTTCGACGGGTCCTTGCCCGAGAACGCGCCACCGCCGTGGCGGCCCCAGCCGCCGTACGTGTCGACGATGATCTTGCGGCCGGTGAGACCGGAGTCGCCCTGCGGCCCGCCGACCACGAAGCGGCCGGTGGGGTTGATGAGGAACTTGGTGTCCTTGGTGAGCATCTCGGCCGGGATGACCGGGCGGATGACCTTCTCGATGAGGAACTCGCTGATCGCCGCGTGGCTGACATCCGCCGCGTGCTGGGTGGAGATCACGACGTTCTCGACGCAGACGGGCTTGTCGTTCTCGTAGCGGATCGAGACCTGCGACTTCGCGTCGGGGCGGAGCCAGCCGACGACGCCGGCCTTGCGGACCTTCGTCAGCTCACGGCCGAGGCGGTGGGCGAACATGATCGCGGTCGGCATCATCTCGGGCGTCTCGTTGCAGGCGTATCCAAACATCAGACCCTGGTCGCCGGCGCCCTGCTCGGCCGTCTCCTTGCCGTCGGCGGCGCGGGCGTCGACACCCTGCGCGATGTCGGGCGACTGGCGGGTGAGGTAGTTGTTGATGAAGACCTGGTCGGCGTGGAAGACGTCGTCGTTGTGGATGTAGCCCACGTCGCGGATGGCGTCGCGCACGACCTGCTCGTAGTTGATCTTCGCCTTCGTGGTGATCTCGCCGGCGAGGATGACCATGTTCGACTTGACCATCGTCTCGCAGGCGACGCGGCTGGTCGGGTCCTGGGCGAGGCACGCGTCGAGCACGCTGTCGGAGATCAGGTCGGCGACTTTGTCGGGGTGACCCTCACCCACGGATTCGGAGGAGAAGACGAAGGAATTGGACATAGAGCTTGGAAGTGTGGCCGCCGAAGGTTGCGGAAACCCCGCCGGAGGCAAGGCCTTTATCAATGCATCTGGACAGCTTGATATGTGAACTGCGCAACGCCTCGCCTCCGTCCTGGCGCGCCGCGGCGCGTGGGCCGCCACGCTGCGGCGTGGCGCGCGCCGGCGAAGGCGAGCCGGTATTGCGTTTCGCCGCACCTGCCAACAACATCGCCGGCGACGCACGCCTGATGACCCACCCCGCCGCCAATTCCCTCGGTCAACCGCGCATCGATCTCGCCGGCCGCCGGATCCTTGTGGTCGAGGACGACCGCCTGAACGCCCGCATCATCGCGTCGATCCTCCGCCCCGAGGGCTACACCACCCACGAGGTGGACTCGGGCGAGGCGGCCCTGGCGGCGTTTCCCTCCTTCCGCCCCGATCTCGTCCTGCTCGATGTGGTGATGGACGGTATCAACGGCTTCGAGACATGCCGGCGGCTCAAGGAAGCGCCCGAAGCCGCCAGCGTGCCGGTGATCTTCATCACCGCGAAGAACCAGCCCGAAGACATCGTCGCCGGGCTCGAGGCGGGGGGCATCGACTATGTCGTGAAGCCGTTCCAGCCGAAGGAGATGGTCGCCCGCATCCGCACGCACCTGCACCTGCGCGCGCTGCTCGAGCACCAGCAGAAGCTCATCGCCGATCTCAGCAAGGCCAACGCCGCCAAGAACCACTTCCTCGGCATCGCCGCGCACGACCTGCGCAACCCGCTCACCTCGATCCGCGGCCTCTCCGAGTTCATGCTCGACGGTTCCTCCGGCGAGCTCTCCGAGGACCAGCGCGCGATGATCCGCAGCGTGCACAGCGCCACCCACGTGATGCTCGACCTGCTCAACGAGCTGCTCGACATCTCCATCATCGAAAGCGGCGAGATGCGCCTCGACCTCTCCCCGACCAACCTCGCCGATCTCGTCACCGACGCAGTTTTCCTCAACGGCCTGACCGCCGCGCGCAAACAGATGCGCATCGTCTGCCGCCCCTTCCGGCCTGCCCGCGCGCTGCTCATCGACGCCCGCAAGATCCGGCAGGTCGTCGACAATCTTCTCAGCAACGCGATCAAGTTTTCGCCGCCCGGGACGACTATTACGGTGGAGTTCTCCGAAGATGGCACGCACCAGACCCTTTCCGTCCAGGACCAGGGACCGGGGATCCCGCCCGGCGAAATGAACATGCTCTTCACCAGTTTCGGCAAGACATCCGTCAAGCCCACCGGCGGCGAAAAGAGCACCGGCTTGGGACTGGCGATCTGCCGCAAGATCGTCGAGGCGCACCATGGCACCATCTCCGCGACCAACCGCGAGGGCGGAGGCGCCGATTTCCGCCTCGCGCTCCCCCCGCCCGCCGCCGACCATGGTGTTTAACGGCACAGTGCTCATCGTCGACGACGAGCCCCACATCCGTCGCTACATCGGCCTGATCCTCTGCAAGCTCGGCTCGCCGCGCATCCTCGAGGCCGCCAACGGCGAGGAGGCCGTCGCCCTCTTCGCCGAACACCAGCCCGACCTCGTGCTGATGGACGTCAACATGCCGGTCATGGATGGCCTCCAGGCGCTCGAGAAGATCTGCGCCGTGAACCCCGACGCGCTGGTGGTCATGCTCACCTCGCTCGCCACCCGGCATGTCGTCGAACGCTGCCTCGAACTGGGCGCCGCCAACTTCGTCCGCAAGGACACGCCGAAGGAGACGATGGCGGAGGTCCTCACCGAGACGATCAACGACAACTTCGGCGAAGCCGAAGCCTGACCCCATGGCCGACGAGCCCAACGACGAAGCCGAAGATGCGGGCCTCGTGCTTCGCGAGGTTCGGTATCCACTGCCCCGGCTCCTGCGCGAGCTCCGCCTCGAACGCACCGGATCCCTCTTCGCCAAGGAGATCCTCGACCAGAAGGAGATCAGCCAGATCTTCACCACCCGCCGGAAGAAACATGCCAAGCGCGCCCAATAAAGCGTTCCTCGCGGCCATCTCCGCGGGCGTGCCGCCGCTCGTCGAACCCGCCACCGTCGCGGCGCTCGGAGCCGAGCACGGCCTCGGCACCCTCGCGATGTTGCAGGCGCTCATCACCGAGAAACACCTGCCGAAGGATCAGGCCTGCACCCTCTGGGGCAACGCCATCGGCAAGGCCTATGTCGATCCCGTCAGCTCCCTGATCTCCGACGAGGCCCTGGCCCGCCTCCCCCACGAGATCGCCGTCAAGACCCAGAGCATCCCGATCTATGTCCTCGACGGCGTCACCACCGTCGCCATGGCCGAGCCCGACGACGCCGATCTCGTCCGCCGGATCGGACACATCGTCCTCGGCCCCGTCAGCCCGGTGTTCAGCCTCCCCTGCGAGATCGCCGATGCCATCGCCGTCCACTATTCGACCGACAAGGGGATCGAGGACTGCCTCAACGAATTCGCCAAGCACAACGCCCTCCCCCTCTCCGATCTCTCGGCGGAGGCGCTCCAGAACCTGGGCTCCTCCGCCGGCGTTATCCGGATTGTAGATACCCTGATCCATTTCGCCCTCCGCGAGCGCGCCACCGACATCCACATCGAACCGCTCGAGGAGCAGACCCGCATCCGCTTCCGCGTCGACGGTTTCCTGCGCGAGGTCCTCACCTTCGCCAAGGTGCTCCACAACGCCATCGTCTGCCGGATCAAGATCCTCGCCGACCTCGACATCTCCGAGAGCCGCCTCCCGCAGGACGGCCGCATCGTCCTCCCGCTCGGCACCAACAAGGCGAACTTCCGCATCTCCACCATCCCGTCGCAATACGGCGAGAAGGTCGTCGTCCGCGTCCTCAACATCACCGGCCGGAAGGACGTCCTCACCCTCGACCGGATCCTGATGTCGCAGACCATGCTGCGACCGTTCCGCCGTCTGATCCAGAGCCCCAACGGCATCATCTTCGTCACCGGCCCGACCGGCTCCGGCAAGACGACGACGCTCTACGCCGTCCTCGACGAGCTCAACAACACCGGGCTGAACATCTCCACCATCGAGGACCCCATCGAGATCCAGCTCGCCGGGGTGAACCAGACCCAGGTGAAATCCGACATCGGCCTCGACTTCGCCACGATGCTCCGCGCCCTGCTCCGCCAGGATCCCGATGTGATCCTCCTCGGCGAGATCCGCGACGCGGAGACAGCGAAGATCGCCACCGAAGCCGCCCTCACCGGCCATCTCGTCCTCGCGACGCTGCACACCAACTCCGCCCCCCAGGCCGTCCTCCGCCTCATGGAGATGGGCGTCGCGCCGTTCATGGTGGCGCCGTCTGTCATCGGCGTTCTCGCACAGCGCCTCGTCGCCCGCATCTGCGAGAAATGCAAGGAGGCCTATTTCCCGCCCCGCGAGGTGCTCCAACGCTACTTCGAGGACGACGGTCTCGTCGATGTGCCCTTCTATCGCGGCCGCGGTTGCCCCTATTGCCGCGGTACCGGCTTCCGCGGCCGAGTCGCCTTCCACGAACTCGTTCTCGTCACCGAGGAGATCCGCGGGCACATCGCCAAGGGGGCCAGCGTGCAGGACATCGTCGCCGCGGCGCGCAAGGTCGGGTACCAGCCGCTTCGCTACGACGCGCTGAAGAAGGTGCTCCTCGGCCTCACCACCATCGAGCAACTCGAGGAGAACGCCACGTTCGAATGGGAAGCCTGACCGCTCCCGCGGACAGGTGGCCCGGCCGCCCCAGCCCGTCCCGCCGCGGTCTCGCCCGGCCACCCGCGACGGGCCGATAATGCGCCCGAGCCCGACCCCGCGGACGAACCGCTTCATGAAACGCCGTTGCGACCGATAGACCGCTTGTCGACCGCGCCCCTTCAACCGCCATCCGCTCCCGCTGCGCGCCATGTCCGACTCCACGCTTCCTTCGCCCATCGATCCCGCCTCCATCGCCACCCTTCGCGCGATCGGCGGGGGCGACGCTACGTTCGTCGTCGAAATCGTGCAGATGTTCCGCGAGGATACACCGCCGAATCTGGACGAACTCGACGCCAGCGCCGCCCGCGGCGACGCCAACCGCCTCGCCAAGGTCGCCCACGGGTTGAAGGGCAGCGCCGCAAACTTCGGGGCGCGACGGTTCCGCACCCTCGCCGAGCACATCGAAGCCATTGCCAAAGGAGGCGCCTTGAGCGACGCCCCTGCCGCGATCGCCGCCCTCCGAGAGGAATACCAGCGCGTCATCACCGCGCTCGACGCCCTGCCTCCGGCCTGAGCCGTGTCGCCGCACACGAGGGGCGCCAGTCGAGCGGCTGAACCATGCCCGCCGGCGGTTCGCACTCCGCTTGCATCCGACAACCGCATCCGCCCAAAGAACGGACCGCGCGTCTTCCGCCTCGTCACCGCCGGGAGGCGTGCCCAGTCTCCGACGGCGTGAAAGCCGCCGAATTCTTCGCACTACCCCCGTCGCTCGCCGTGTTCGCGGCGCAGTTCTCCCCCGATGCTCATCCATGGGAGTGGCTGCGGCAGATCGGCCCCGCGCTGGCCGCGGCCGACTTCTCCGGCGGACAGTCGCTGCCCCCGGGCATCCACGCCGAGGGCCCGGTGTTTGTGCACCCGTCCGCCCAGCTTCCAGCCTATGCCACGCTGATCGGGCCGGTCTGGATCGGACCCGAGACCAAGCTGCTGCCCGGCTGCTACCTGCGCGGCAACGTGATCGTCGGGGCGCGTTGCACCGTCGGCCATAACGCCGAGCTGAAGAACACGCTGCTGATGGACCGGGTGCAGGCGCCCCACCGGCCGTACATCGGCGACTCGATCCTCGGCAACGGCGCCCATCTCGGCGCCGGCGCCGTGCTCTCGAATCTCCGCCTCGACCAGCAACCGATCACGGTCCGTCTGCCGAGTGGCACGTGCGAGACCGGCCTGCGCAAGTTCGGCGCCATCCTGGGCGATGCCGCCGAGGTCGGCTGCAACGCCGTGCTCCAACCGGGCACCCTGCTCGGCCCGCGCGCGCTCGTCATGCCGACGATGGCGTTCGGCGGTCACCTGCCCGCGGCCACGATCGCCCGCGTGCGCGCCCAGTTATCCACATTCTCGCGACGCGACTGACGCCGCGGCGGGGCTCAGGGCAGCTTGAGCTGCATGCCGATCCGCAACGGAGTGTTCCGGTCCTGCAACACATCGCGGTTCGCCGCCACGAGGTCGTTCACACGGGAACCGTTTCCGTAGTACTGCCGGCTGATGCTGAACAGCGAATCGCCCTTCTGCACCGTGTGCACCCGCCCCGCCGGGGCGGCACCTTGGCCCGCGGCGGCGGC
>JAEZSJ010000066.1 GCA_023443985.1 Verrucomicrobiota bacterium
CCAGCGCGCCTCGCTCGCCCGCGGCACGCGCGGCGGCGAGTTCGACAACCGCGAGAACGTCGCGCGGCTCGCCCGCCTGCGCGCCGAACGCGCGCAGTTGCTCGGTTTCCCGAGCCACGCCGCCTACACCCTGGCGGACCAGACTGCCGGCACGGTCGAGGCGGTAGACGGCCTGCTCACCCGGCTCGCCCCGGCCGCGGTCGCGAATGCGCGCCGCGAGGCCGCCGACCTGCAGGCCATGCTCGTCGTCGACGAACCCGGCGCGACGCTGGAGCCGTGGGACTGGGCGTTCTATACCGAGAAGGTGCGCGCCGCCCGCTACGCCTTCGACGAAGAGCAGCTCCGTCCGTACTTCGAGGCCGACCGCGTGCTGCGCGACGGCGTGTTCCACGCCGCCACAAGCCTCTACGGCATCACCTTCAAGGAACGCACCGACCTGCCGCGCTACCAGGACGACGTGCGCGTCTTCGAGGTGCTCGACGCCGACGGCACCTCCCTCGCGCTGCTCATCGTCGACTGGTATGCCCGGCCGTCGAAACGCGGCGGCGCGTGGGCCAACGCCTATGTCGCGCAATCCATCCTGCTCGGCACCCGCCCGGTGATCGGGAACCACCTCAACATCCCGAAGCCGCCCGCCGGCGAGCCCACGTTGATGACCTACGACGAGGTGAAGACGGCCTTCCACGAGTTCGGCCACAACCTCCACCAGATCTTCTCCGCGGTGAAGTATCCGCGTTTTGCGGGCACGAGCGTGCCGCGCGACTTTGTGGAGTTCCCCTCGCAGGTGAACGAGATGTGGATGCTCTGGCCGGAGGTGCTCGCGAACTACGCGAAGCACCATCGCACGGGCGAGCCGATCCCCGCCGCGCTTGTCGCGAAGGTGAAGGCCGCGGAGAAGTTCGACCAGGGCCACGCGACCACGGAGTACCTCGCGTCGTCGCTCCTCGATCTCGCCTGGCACCGCCTCGCGTCGGGCGAACTGCCCGCAGCCGACGGCGTCGAGGCGTTCGAGACCGCCGCCCTGCAACGCGCCGGAGTGGCCTTCGCGCCGGTCCCGCCGCGCTACCGCTCCACCTATTTTTCGCACATCTTCGCCGGCGGCTACTCCGCCGGCTATTACTCGTACATCTGGGCCGAAGTGCTCGATGCCGACGCGGTGCAGTGGTTCGAGCGCAACGGCGGCCTCACGCGCGCCAACGGCGACCGGTTCCGCTCGCTCCTGCTTTCGCGCGGCGGCAGCGCGGAGGTGATGGACTTCTTCCGCGCGTTCCGCGGTGGCGATCCGGAGCTCCGCCCGCTGCTGGAGCGGCGTGGGCTGGGGCCGGCCGGGAACTGACCCGCGTCGTCGCGCCGGTAAGGGAAAAGGCCACGGCCCTCGCGGGACGTGGCCTTCTGCTTTCGGCGGCTCGCCGGGCGGCCTATTGCGCGGCCACCGTGCCGACGGCGGGGGCGAGGCCGTCGGCCTCGGCGGTGAGGCGCAGCGTGCCGGCGGAGGCGGGGGCCTGCACGATGACCTGCGCGAGGCCGTTGAAGAGGCTGCGGAACGGCTGCGGCGCGGGGGTCGTCATCCGCAGCGCGCCCAGGCGGGTGAGCTGCGGGAGCCGGCGGCGCTGGTGGCCCTCGAACGGCGTCACCAGAACACGGATTCGGTTGGGGCCGGTCGTCAGTTGCGCGGGGGCGAGGGTGAGGCCCGGACCGGCGGCCGTGGTGTCGAGGTCGCGGGCGAGTTCGGCGCCGTTGAGCCACACGGTGGTCGTGGTGCCGAACTGCGGGAGGAAGAGCTCGAGGGTGGCGCCGGCGGGAATGGACTCGACCGTGAAATCGGCGGCGAGTTCGTACAGTTCGCCGGCCTGCGGCAGCGGGGCTTTCCAATCGCCGATGAGCTGCGTCGACTTCAGCTCGGCGTCGGCGGCGGGTGCGACCGCGGCGGAGGCGACGATGCGGCCGCGCCAGTTCTCGACCGCCACGGTGGCGATCGTCGGCAGGAAACGGTCGGGCTCGTGGCAGCTCGGATCGCCGTTGCCCACGCCGAGGAGCGTGCCGCCGGCGAGGTTGAAGCGCACGGGCAGGTTGGCCGTCGGGACGAAGCGCCCCTGGGCGTCGCGCGCCTCGACGGTGAAGACGGTGGCGTCGGCGCCATCGGCGGCGAGGGTGGTGCGGTCCGGGGTGAGGACGAGTTGTGTGGCCGGGCCGGTCGTCTCCACGCGGGTGGTCTCGACGAGTTGGCCGGCGCGGTAGCCGCGAGCCTCGAGGATTCCGGGCGCGTAGGGGACCGTCCACTCGACGCGGTCGTACTGCGGCACGGGCTGGCGGCCGAGCGAGCGGCCGTTGAGGAGCAGTTCGACCTCCTCGTGGTTCGTGTACGCGCCGACGGTGATCGGCTGCCCTTCGCGGCCGGCCCAGTTCCAGTGCGGGTAGACATGGAGCACGGGCTGCGCGGTCCACATCGCCCGCAGGTAATGGAACGGGTCCTTCGGGAAGCCGCAGGTGTCGACCAGGCCGTACTGCGAGCTCACGGCCGGGAAGTTGTACGGGTTGGACTCGCCGCGGTAGTCGAAGCCGGTCCAGTAGAAGAGGCCGGCGAGATAGGGGCGGGTCGCGTAGTGTTTCCAACCGGCGATGCAGTTGGCGCCGGAGTCGCCGATGTGGGCCGGGGTGTGCGCCTGGTGCGCGCGGGCGGCGTCGGTGACGTGGATGCCGCGGGTGCACTGGGTGGTGGTCTCCTCGGTGCCGAGGCCGGGCTGGTGCGGAAACTTCGCGTGCTGCTCGTCGGTGCTGCCATGGGTGTAGTAGTTGAAACCCATGACATCGGTCGTGGTGGAGCTGCCGGCGCCCCAGCCGCCGCTGATCGCGACGGTGGTGCGGCGGGTCGGGTCGAGGCGCTCGGCGAAGGCGCGCATCGTGGCGGTGAGCCGGGCGCCGACCTCGTTGCCCTCGATGGCCCACTCCTCGTTGCCCAGCGACCAGAGGAAGACGCTGGGGTGGTTGCGGTCGCGGCGGATCAGGGCGGCGAGCTCGTCGAGGTGGAGCGGGTTGGCCCCCATGAGCCGATGCTCATCCAGAACGAGGATACCGAGCCGGTCGCAGACCTCGAGCAGCTCGGGCGCGGGCGGGTGGTGGGCGGTGCGGAGGGCGTTGTTGCCCATCTCTTTCAGACGGCGCATGCGGAACTCCCAGAGCGCGTCGGGCACGGCCACGCCGACGCCCGCGTGATCCTGGTGGTTGTTGGTGCCCTTGATGACGACGTGGTTCCCGTTGAGGAAGAAGCCTGCGTCGGGATCGAAATGCAGCGTGCGGATGCCGAAGGTGGTCTCGGTGCGGTCGGCGAGGGCGCCGGCGGAGTGCACGGTGGCGACGAGGCGGTAGAGGTTCGGCTCCTCGAGCGACCAGAGCCGGGGCCCGGTGAAGGAGAAGGTCTGCTGGAGCTCCGTGCTGGCCCCGGCGGCGAGCGTGCGCTTGGGGGAACTGCTCTGCGTGACGACGCGGCCCTGCGGGTCCAGAACGGCGAACGCGACAGTGAAGGCGGCGGGGTCGCGGTCCTCGTTGGCGACGGTCGTGCGTGCGGTGATCCTGGCGGTGTCGCCGGCGACTTCGGCGCTCACGAAGGTGCCCCATTGCGGGATGTGGAGCGGTGCGGTCTTGGTCAGCCACACGTGGCGGTAGATGCCGGCGCCCTCGTAGTACCAGCCCTCCTCGAGGGTGGCGTCGGCACGCACGACGACCACATTCTCCGCGTCGTAGCGGAGGTAGTCGGTCAGGTCATAGCGGAAACCCAGGTAGCCGCTGGCGTGGCGCCCGAGGAAGAAACCGTTCACCCACACCTGCGAGTCGCGGAAGACACCGTCGAACTCGATGGAGATGCGACGGCCGGCGTCGCTGGCGGGCACGGTGAAGGTCTTGCGGTACCAGCCGATGCTGCGTTCGGGGAAGTTGCGGCCCACGGCCTTGTAGCCGTGGCTGTGGCTGCCGTTGGCGGCAAAGGGCGCCTCGACCGCCCAGTCGTGCGGCAGGTCGAGCGTGCGCCACGCGCGGTCGTCGAAATGTGGCGACGCGGGCCCGTCGCCGTAGCCGGTCTTCGTGATGTAGGAGAAGTAGGCGGTGGCGAAGTCGAAGTCCCGGGCGGGATCGGTGGCGTGGCCGAGGGCGAAGCGCCAGCCGCGGTCGAAGTTGAGGCGTTCGCGCGGCGACGGCTCGGCGGCGGTGGGGGCGGGGGGGGAGACCGGGGCGGCGGGAGCCGCGAGCGCGATCGAGGCGCCGAAGGCGAGCAGGGCGGCGGCGAGCAGCGACCGGAGGGTAAGCATCGGGGGGAACATACGCCGCGAACCAAGGTCGCGGCGGGGGGTCTTGCGAGCGAAATAGCGTTAAATCTAGTTTCCTGCCGCAGGCCCCTCGCGCACAGCCGGGGAGGACTCGCCGGCGGGACGAGCCGCCGCGCCGTCACTCCCAGCCGATTTCGCGGCCGCGGTTCTGCTCCTCGAGCCAGTGCTGGAGCGGCGCAAAGTACTCGACCATCGCGCGGGTCGAGAGCTCCTCGCCGGTGGCGGCGCGGAGCACGTCGCGCCAGTCCTCGGTCGCGCCCTTTTCGAGGATGCCGCGGAGGAAGGCGCCCACTTCCGGATTGTGCGAGAGGTCGCAGGATTGCGGCGGCTGGTGCAGGATGTTCTTCGCGATGTGGTCGAGCAGCTGGAACCGGATGACGGTGGCGATGGCGTAGTTGGCGTAGTAACCGGGCACGGAGTTGATGTGGGTCTTCGTGGCGGCATCGCAGAACTCCTCGCCGCGCTCGGCGGGCGGCTCGATGCCCTGGAAGTCGCGCACGTATTGCCACCAACGCACGTTGAGCTGATCGGCCGGCAGGTTGCCGGCGTAGAAGTCCGCCTCCCAGTGCGTCATGGTGCCGGAGGCGAAGGCCATGAAGGGCAGCGTGGGGTTGAGCGCGTCGTTGAGGAGGAAGGCGATCGGGTCGGGTGCGGCGTCGGCCGGGAGAAGCCCGAGGCGGCGCAGGTACGGTGCCTGGAAACACGCGGAGCCGCCCAGCTCGGCGATGCCCTCGTGGAAGCCCGAGTTCGGGGCGTCGCGCAGCAGCGGCGGGATCTCGGGGCGCACGTAGGCGAGCATGTAGAAGGCGTGTCCGAATTCGTGATGCGCAGTGCCGAACCAGTTGCCGTCGGCGGTGACGTTCATGAGCGCGCGCACGTCCTGCGCGAGGTCGATCTGGTAGCAGAAGGCGTGGGTGCTCTTCTTGCGCGCGGCCTCGGCGGGCAGCGGGTAGAAGTCGGAGCGTTCCCAGAAGCTGGCGGGCAACGGCGCGAATCCGAGGCTGGTGTAGAACTGCTCGGCGGTGCGCACGATCCACTCGGGCGGGTGCTGCGCGACGGCGGCGTCGATGTCGGCCGCGGCGACCAGGCCGGGCCATTCCTGGCCGTAGCGGTTGGCGAGCCAGTGCGCCGGGATGCGTTTGGGCAAGGGCGCGCCGTAACGTTTCGCCAGCTCGTGTTTGGTCCACGTGTGGAGCTGGAGGTAGAGCGGGCGGAGGGCGCGAAGGAACTCGTCGTTGAGGCGCACGAGCGCGGCGGCATCGAGGCCGTACGTGGCGTACTGGAGCGTGAGAAAATCGGAGTAGCCGAGCTCGCGGGCCACGCCGTTGCGCAGGTCGCGCAGCCGCACGAGGCCGGGCCGGAGCGTGGGGCCGACCGCCTTCGAGGCCTCCCAGAGTTCGCGCCGCTCGCGGAGGTTGCGCGAGGCGAGGAGGCGCTGGTCGATGTCGTTCGGCGTGATCGGCTCGCCGCGGAACGTGAAGGTGTAGCTGTTCAGCGCGGCGTCCTGCCGGGTCTCGGCCTCGAGGCGCGCGTTGGCGAGCGCCGGGTTGGTCATCGGTGCCTCGGCGGCGGCGAGCAGGAGGCGCTCGAGCTGGCGGACGGAACTCGGCGTGAGCGTCGCGCGGTGGGCGAGCAGTTCGCGCGCCTCGGCGATGAGCGCGGGGTTGCCGACGAAGGCGCTGTAGGCCTTTGCGGCGGTCTCCGCGGCGGCCTCGTGCTCGGGGGTGACATCGGTGCTCACGTCCCAATCCGTCGCCTCGCGCAGGGTGATCAGCGACTGGTAGCCGGCGTTGGCCAGCGCGAGGAAACGGTCGGCGCGTTCCTGCGTGGCGGCCTGGGGCGTGGCCGCGCAAGCGCCGGTGACGCAGAGCAGGGAGTTGAGGACGACCCGAAGGAGGCGGCGGCGGGTGAAATGGCGCATGGGTGCCGGCAGGGAACACCCCGGCGAGACGCGACGCAACCGCGCGCGTTTCACGATGCAGCCTCGACCGCAGGCTCCGCCCCCAACGCCGCCGGCAGCAGGTGCAGCGCCGCCGCGAGTCGCGCGAGCGGCCCGCCCAGCGCGGTGCCGCGGGTTTCCTCGATGAGTGAATACAAGACGGCCTTCACGAGGAAGGGCTTGTCCGGCAGCAGCGGCGGCAGCGCGCCGCTGCTGTCCCGCACCGCCCGCACGCGCGCCTCGAGGAGCGGAGTCAGCCAGGCCGCCTCGGCGCCGGCGGCGCGGGCGAAGGTCTCCAGCGCCTGCTCACGGCGGCCGTCGGCGCGCCGGCGCGCGCCGGTGAGATACACCACGAGCGGATTGTTCGGCCAGATGCGCACCGCCTGAGCCAGCTCGCGGTCCATCTGCACCCAGTCCTTCTCGGCCCCGTAGCCGTAGGCGAGCACGGCGTGGAGCGCGGCGAGCAGTTGGCGGCCCTGCTCGGTGTCACCGGACACTCGAGACGACTCGCCTGCGGCGAGCTCGGTGAAGCCCAGGCGGCTGAGCACCAGGGCGCGGGCAAGCGGGACCAGGGGCGCCAGCTCGACATGGTCGAAGGCGGCGCCCTCGGCGCGCTCGAGCTCGACGAGGGCGAGGTCGCATTTCCCCAGTGCCCCGTAGGTGATCGCCAGCCCGAGCGCGAACTCGCCCGGTTCGCGCCGGTTGAACGCATCGAGGCGCTGCGCCGCGAGGAGCCAGTCGGCGCGGGCGAGCGGAGCCGGAGCGGCCCCCGCTTCCCCAGGTGCAGGGGGCGGCCCGACTTTGGCGAGCACCGCGGCCAGGCCCGCGGCGTTCCGGACAATCGCGGGGAGCGTTTCGAAATCGGTCTCGGCGGCTTGGCGCGCGGCTCCGGCGAGCGTGTCGATCAGTTTCGGGATCACAGCACGGCGCGCCGCGCGATAACCGCGCACCTTCATGCCACCGAGCAGGCGGGCGAGATCGCGCCGCTCCTCGGCGAGGCGGCCGCTGCGGCGGATCGTCACGAAGATGGGTTCCGCGGCGGTCCGCGCCGCCGCCACTGCGGGATCGGTCGGATGCTTCGCTTGGAGCGTCTGTAGATCGGCATAGAGGCGGGAGGCGCGCCGGGCGGTTTTGGTGAGTTCCGGCGCCTGTTCGGCGGTCGGGTCGCTGGGAAATGTGGCCTGGATGGCCGCCAGTTCGTTGCCGAGCGCCACCGCCCGCTCGGCCGGCGTGCGGCGATCGCAGCCGGGAATCAGCGTGAGAACCAGAACGAGGAGGGCGGAGTGTATCCTGAACATGAGAGGGCGGGAATGGTGGCGGTTTTGCGGCGACAGGGTCGAGGCCTGAAACGACCACGGGGCGCGGGTCCTGACGCCGCGCTGTCTCGCGGCGGGTGTCGGCGCAGCGCGTTCTTGCCGTTCGCCGCGTCCGCGGGAGCATGGCGCCATGATCCTACGACCGTCGAGATACCGCCCGGCCGGCGGGGCCCGCCGATGAGCGGCTTCGGTTACGAGCGCCCGATCGGACCGTGGCCTCGGCGCGAGCAACCGCCGGAGGCGGTGCGCCTGATCGCCCCGGAGGAGCTGCGCTCGTGGTTGATCTTCGAAGACGAGCGGCTGTTGGTGCTGAACAAGCCGGGCGATGTCGTCTGCCACCCCTCGAAGGCGGGTCCGCGCTCGAGTCTTGTCGGGGCGGCGCGCGAGCACCTTGGCGGCGGCGCAGTACATCTGATCTTCCGGCTCGACCGCGAGACCAGCGGAGTGGTGCTGATCGCCAAGGACGAGCGCACCGCGCAGCGGCTGCAACGAGCGGTGTTGAAACGCAATTACGCCAAGACGTACCTGGCGCTTCTCGTCGGGGAGATGGTCGCCGAGACGGTGGTCGACCAGCCGCTCGGGCCGGACCTCAGCGGACCGGTTACGGCGAAGACCGGTGTGGTGGCGGGCGGCGCGGGCCGGCCGGCGGTGACGCGTTTCACCCCGCTCGCGGTGGGCGGTGGGTTCACGCTGGCGCGGGTTGTCACCGAGACCGGCCGCAAGCACCAGATCCGCGCGCACGCCGAGTGGCTCGCGCATCCGCTGGTCGGTGACAAGATCTACGGCGGCGAGCAACGCCTGTACCTCGAGTTCATCGAGACCGGCTGGACCCCCGCGCTGGAGAGCCGGCTGCTGTTGCGTCGCCAGGCGCTGCACTGCGCAGAGATCGATCTCACGCCCGCCGGCCTGCCGCATGTCTTCCGCGCCGCGGTGCCCGAGGATCTCGCGGCCTTCGCGCTGGAGCGGATGGGCGCGGCGGCACGTGAAGCGTGGAACGATCTGCGCCGGCGCCCGGAGTGATCGGCGCCGATCGGCCCTTACTTCTCCGCGGCGATGCCGAGGAAGGCGGCGAGAGCGGGCTCGGGCGCGGGTGCGGTGCGCCAGCCGACGACCAGACGGCTCTCGGGCGCCGGTCCGGCCAGGGCGCGAAAGACGATGTCGGGCGGCAGTTGCCTGGCTTCGGAGGGTGGCATGAAGGTCGCGCCGACGCCGGCACGCACCAGGCCCACGCCGTTGGCGCGCGGCCAGACCTCCTCGGCGATGCGCGGCGTGATCTTCGCGGTCGCGAAGGCGGCAAGGATGCGGTCGTAGAAGCCGGGGTTGTGCTGGCGCGGGAAGAGCACGAACGGCGTCACGGCGAGGTCGGCGAGCTTGAGCGTCGCGCGCCGGGCGAGCGGGTGGTCCTTGGGCAGGAGCACGCCGTTCTTCTCGCGGAGGAGCGTGCGCGTCTCGAGGGCCGGCGTGGGGGCGTCGGGATGGAAGAAGCCGCAGTCGATGTCGCCGGCCAGCAGGGCGGGGAGCTGCGCGGCGGTGGGCGACTCGCTCAGTTCGAGTTTGATTCCCGGATATGCGCGGTGGAACTCGCGCAGGATGCCGGGGAGCACGGTTGCCATGGCGAGGCCGGTGAACGCCACCCGCACGCGCCCGGTCTGGCCGCCGGCCACGGCGGAGAGTTCGGCAGGCAGGCGGTTGAGGTCACGCAGGAGGGGCTCCACGCGGTCGAGGAGCGCCTGGCCGGTGGCGGTGAGCTCGACCTTGCGGCGGGTGCGGCGGAGGAGGTCGAGCCCGAGCGCGCGTTCGAGTTGCGCGATCTGCCGGCTGAGCGCGGGCTGCGCCACGCCGAGCGCCTCGGCCGCGGCGCGGAAATGCAGCCGGCGCGCGACCTCGCGGAAGTATACGAGATGGCGCAGCTCGAAGGGGAATTGATACTCGCGAGGCATCACCGGCGACCAAACAAGTATTTCCTGAGCATGGCAAGGATGTGGTAGACTCCGGGTGACAGGTCATGGGTGATGGGCCATCGGATCCACTGGATCCGGTGCCCGCCCACGACCCCTTACCGATAACCCATCACCTTTCCACCATGGCCAAGTCACTGTTCCAGAAAGTCTGGGAAGCGCACACCGTCCGCCAACTCGCGAACGGCCAGACGCAGCTCCTCATCGGCACGCACCTCATCCACGAGGTCACCAGCCCGCAGGCGTTCGGCATGCTCCGCGACCTCAAGCTGAAGGTCGCCATGCCGCACCGCACCTTCGCGACGGTCGACCACATCGTGCCGACCGACCAGTTCGCCGAGCCGTACGCCGATCCGCTCGCGCAGGCCATGATGAACGCGCTGCGCCAGAACTGCGCGGAATTCGGCATCACCTTCTTCGAGCGCGCGACGGGCAAGCAGGGCATCGTGCACATCGTCGGGCCGGAACAGGGTATCACACAGCCGGGTACGACGATCGCCTGCGGCGACTCGCACACCTCCACGCACGGCGCGTTCGGCGCGATCGCGTTCGGCATCGGCACCACGCAGATCCGCGACGTGCTCGCCACGCAGACGATGGCGCTCGGGGCGCTCAAGGTCCGCCGCATCGAGGTCAACGGGAAGCTCCGCCCCGGCGTGTACCCGAAGGACATCATCCTCCACATCATCCGCACGCTCGGCGTGAACGGCGGCACCGGTTTCGCCTACGAGTACGCGGGCGAGGCCTTCGACCGCATGTCGATGGAGGAGCGCATGACCGTGTGCAACATGTCCATCGAGGGCGGTGCGCGCGTGGGCTACGTCAATCCCGACGAGACCACGTTCGCCTATCTCAAGGGCCGGCCGTACTCGCCGAAGGGTGCCGAGTGGGAGGCCGCGGTCGCGCGTTGGAAGTCCTTCGCCTCGGATCCGGGCTGCAACTACGACGACGTCGTGAGGATCGACGCCGCCACGATCGAGCCCACTGTCACCTGGGGTATCAATCCCGGCCAGGCGATCGGCGTGGGCGAGCGGATCCCGACGCCGGAATCGGCGACGAGCGCGGACGAGAAAGCCTCGATCGTCGAGGCGCTCGAGTACATGAAGTTCCAGGCCGGCTCGCCGATCAAGGGCACCAAGATCGATGTCGCGTTCCTCGGTTCGTGCACCAACGGGCGCCTCTCGGACTTCGAGGAGGTCGCCAAGTACGTGAAGGGCCGCAAGGTTGCCAAGGGCATCAAGGCCATCGCCGTCCCCGGTTCGCAGATCGTCGCCCTCCAGTGCGCGAAGCTCGGGATCGACAAGATCCTCGCCGAGGCGGGCTTCGAGTGGCGCGAGGCCGGCTGCTCGATGTGCCTCGCGATGAACCCCGACAAGCTCATCGGCGACCAGGTCTCCGCCAGCTCGTCGAACCGCAACTTCAAGGGCCGCCAAGGCAGCCCCACCGGCCGCACGATCCTCATGAGCCCGCTCATGGTCGCCGCCGCCGCGCTCACCGGGCAGGTCGCGGACGCCCGTGAGGTCTTCGCGGTGCGCGGCTGACGCCGCGTGGGTTTCAGGTTTGGGGTTTCGTGTTTCGGGTCACCGGAATCGAGACCGCTGCCGAAGCCCGCTCCCAAAAACTCGAAACTCGAAACCAGAAACTCGAAACCCTTCCAGTCATGGCTCTCGCAAAAATCACCCAGGTCGCCGGCCGCGGCGTGTTCGTGCCCGGCAACGACATCGACACCGACCGCATCATCCC
>JAEZSJ010000165.1 GCA_023443985.1 Verrucomicrobiota bacterium
GCGGCCCGGGCGGGGCGCGTGGCGGCCGCGGCGCGCGTCGACGCCGAGCTTCTCGACATGGCCGCCGAACTGGCGCGCATGCTCTACATGGTGCGCGAGAGCGACCGCATGATCGCGTTCATCGATCGTACGGCGTTGCCGAACCTGGAGCGCACGATCGCGACGGCCTCGGCCGCGTTCGAAGCAGGGATGGGCAGTCCGGCGATGATCCCCGATGCGCAGCTCATGGCGTACGGCATGCGCGGCGAGCGCCTTGCGGCGCTGCGGGATCGCGAACTCGCCGTCACGGGACTCTTCACGATGACCGCGGCGGTGGCCGCCGGCCCCGCTTCCCCCGGTCTCGCAGCCACGCGCCCCAACCATCCGTAATCCAGTATTTCATGACACCGCGTCCGACCCAGCCTCGTCTTGTCTCCGCCCTCTCGCTCCTGCCGTTGGTGGCCGTGTTGTGTGCGGTTCTTTTCGCGCCGCCCGTGCGCGCCGCCGAGCAGCTCTACACCTGCGGCATGCACCCGCAGGTCATCAAGAAGGAGCCGGGCAACTGCCCAATCTGCGGGATGGCGCTCACGCCGGTGCGCGCCAATGCCGCCGGTGCAGCCGCGGGGGAGCATCGGATCAGCCACTACCGGTCGACGATGGTTCCCGGCGAGGTGAGCCCGGTCCCCGGCAAGGACTCGATGGGGATGGAGATGGTGCCGGTCTACGCGGAGGGCGCCGCTTCCGCCGCCGACGCCATCCACATCGCACCCGGGATCGTCCAACGGATGAACCTCAAGACCGATGTCGTGCGGCGCGGCCCGGTCCGCCGCGAGATCCGCAATGTGGGCGTCGTCGTCTACAACGAGGAGGGCCTGCGCGACATCACCATGAAGTACGAGGGCTGGATCGAGAAGCTCCACGTCGGCGCGACCTGGTCCGTGGTGAAGGCCGGCGATCCGCTCTTCGAGATCTATTCCCCCGATCTCTACAACGCGCAGCTCAACTACCTTGTCGCGCGGCGCGGCGAGGGCGAGGCCGGCGGCCCGTTGACGCGCGCCGCGCTCTCCCGCCTGCGGTTGTTCGATGTCTCCGACGAGTTCATCGCCGGCCTTGCGCGCTCCGGGGAGCCGAGTCGCACGTACCTGTTCCGCGCGCCCGCCGCCGGCGTCGTGATCGAGAAGATGGCCGTCGCCGGCCAGATGATGCGGCCCGGCGAGCGACTCTACCGGCTTGCCGATCTGTCCACGGTCTGGGTCATGGCACAGATCTTCGAGGACGACCTGCCGTTTGTGCGGCAGGGGCAGTCCGCCACGGTGCGCGCCACCTATGGGCCCGGTCGCGACCTGTCCGCCACTGTCGCCCTGGTCGGCCCGCAGGTGGAGGAGCAGACGCGCACCGCGACCGCGCGCCTTGTGCTGCCGAATCCCGATGGCAGCCTGCGCGCCGGGATGTTCGTGGATGTGCGCCTCTCGGCCCAACTGGCCGACTCCGCTGTGCTCGTGCCCGAGGCCGCGGTGTTGCGCAGCGGGGAGCGGAACACGGTGTTCCTCGCGGATCCGGACGGCACGTTCGCGCCGCGCGAGGTCCGATTGGGCGCCCGCAGCCAGGACGGCCGTTACGAGGTGCTCGCCGGTCTGGCCGAGGGCGACCGGGTCGTCACGTCCGGGCAGTTCATGCTCGATTCCGAAAGCCAGCTCCGCGAGGCGATCCAGAAGATGCTGAAGCCGGCCGCCGCCGACGCCGAGGGAACGACCGCGCCCCCGGCGGAGCGCGTCGCACCGGTCGCCGCGCTGGCCGGTCCCGACGCGCAAGCCGCCCTGACCGAGCTCTCGTTCGCCCTCGCCGACGCCTCGGCCGCGCTCGCGCGCGACGACCTCGCGGGCTACCGGGCGCAGCTTCCGGCGCTGCGCGCCGCCCTGGCGGCGTATCGAGAAAATGATGCCGAGGCGGCCCGGGGGCCGTTGGCGGCGTTCAAGACCGGGCCGCGCGATCCGGCCGACCTCGGAACGGCGCAGAAGGACTTCGCGCCGTTCAGCACGGCCGTGACCGATCTCGCCCGCGCTCAGCACCTCCCCCACCGGGCGGGTTTGCATGTCTTCCAGTGCCCGATGGCCCCGGAGGTCGGGACGGCCCGCTGGATGCAGCGCGAGGGCGAGCTGCGAAACCCGTTCTTCGGCTCGGCCATGCCGACCTGCGGCGAGGCGCTCGACGCCGCTCCTGTCCGGTAACCACGGCACCGTCCACGCTCCATGCTCAAGGCCATCATCGACTTCTCCCTCCGGAACCGGTTCCTGGTCCTCGTTGGCACCGTGGCCCTGGTGCTGGCCGGTGTCCATGCGTTGAACCGCATCCCGCTCGACGCGATCCCCGACCTGTCCGACACGCAGGTCATCATCTACACCGAGTGGCCGGGGCAGGCGCCGCAGATCGTGCAGGACCAGGTCACGTACCCGATCACGACGAAGATGCTTTCGGTGCCGAAGGCGAAGGTCGTCCGTGGGTATTCTTTCTATGGCTACTCATTCGCCTACGTGATCTTCGAGGACGGCACCGACCCGTACTGGGCACGCAGCCGGGTGCTCGAATACCTCAACGGCCTGCAGGGCGGCCTGCCGGCCAACGTCACGCCCCGCCTCGGGCCGGATGCGACGGGCGTGGGCTGGGCGTTCATGTATGCACTCAACTCGCCCAGGCACGACCTGGCCGAGCTGCGTTCGATGCAGGACTGGTTCCTGCGCTACCAGCTGGCGAGCGTCGAGGGCGTGGCGGAGGTGGCGTCGGTCGGCGGTTTCGTGAAGCAGTACCAGATCACGGTCGATCCGCATCGACTGCACGCCTACAACCTCTCGATCCGCGATGTGGCCATGGCGGTGGAGCGCAGCAACGCCGAGGTCGGCGGACGTTCGCTGGAGCTGGCCGAGAAGGAGTTCATCCTCCGCGTGCGCGGCTACATCACGGGTCTCGAGGACCTGCGGAAGGTGGCGGTCGGCCGCGGACCCGGGGGGACCCCGATCCGCCTCGGCGACGTGGCCGCCGTGCAGCTCGGGCCCGACATGCGGCGCGGAATCGCGGAGCTCGATGGCGAGGGCGAGACCGTCGGCGGGATCGTCGTTGTTCGCCATGGAGTGGATACGCGCAAGGTCATCGGCGCGGTCAAGGCGAGGCTCGACCAGGCGATGGGGAGCCTGCCGGAGGGCGTCGCCTACACGGTGACCTACGACCGCACGGCATTGATCGATCGTTCGGTCGAGACACTCACGGACACGCTTGTCGAGGAGAGCGTCGTCGTGGCGCTCGTCATCGCCGTCTTCCTGCTCCATCTGCGCACGGCGCTCGTCCCGATCCTCATCCTGCCGATCTCGGTGCTGGCGGCGTTCGTGCTCATGCGGACCCAGGGGATCAGCTCGAACATCATGTCCCTGGGCGGCATCGCCATCGCGATCGGCGTGTTGGTGGACGGCGTGATCATCCTGGTTGAGAACACCCACAAGCACCTTGAGCGCAACGCCGGCCGCCGGCCGCATTGGGAGGTGGTGCGCGACGCCGCCGTCGAGGTGGGGCCGACCATCTTCTTCGCGCTGCTCGTGGTGACGGTGGCCTTCCTGCCGGTCTTCGCGCTCGAGGACCAGGAGGGAAGGTTGTTCCGGCCGCTGGCGTTCACGAAGACGTACTCCATGGCCGCCGCGGCGTTTCTCGCCATCACGCTCGCGCCCGTGCTCGCCGGCCTCTTCATCCGGGGCCGCCTCCGGCCCGAGGAGCGGAATCCGATCAACCGCGCGCTCATGGCGGTGTACCACCCGTGCATCGATTTCGTCATCAACTGGCGGAGGACCGTGGTCGTGGTCGCCGCCGCCCTGGTGGCATGGGTCTTCTTCCCGTGGAACGCCTGGGTGGTCCCGCCGTTGCCCGAGGGCCGGGTGAAGGCGCTCGCGGCCAAGTTGAATCCGGCGTTTCCCTACCAGAATCTCGGCTCCGAGTTCATGCCGCCGCTCCACGAGGGCGACCTCCTCTACATGCCGACGACCTTCCCCGGCCTCTCGCCCACGAAGGCGAAGGAGCTCCTGCAGCAGACCGACGCCATCATCCGCACCTTCCCCGAGGTGCAGCGGGTGTTCGGCAAGGCCGGCCGGGCCGAGACCGCCACCGATCCCGCGCCGATGGACATGATCGAGACCACGATCATGTTGAAGCCCGAGACGGAATGGCCGGCGACCGACATCGTCGATGCCGACGGCCGGGTCGTGGCGCACCGCCGCCGCACCGTGGCGGAGCTCACGGCGGCCCTCAACGCCGCCGTGCAGATCCCCGGCCTCACGAACGCGTGGACGATGCCCATCCGCACGCGCATCGACATGCTGGCCACCGGCATCAAGACGCCTGTCGGCATCAAGGTCGCCGGACCGGACCTGGGGGAGCTCGAGCGCATCGCCGGCGGCCTCGAGGCGATCATCCACGGCGTGCCCGGCACCGGGAGCGTGTTTGCCGAACGTGTCATGGGTGGCAACTACATCGAGGTCGACCTCGACCGCGATGCCATCGCCCGCCTCGGGCTCACCGTCGCCGACGTGCAGGAGGTGCTCCAGGTCGCGCTCGGCGGCATGGCGCTCACGACCACCGTGGAGGGCCTCGCCCGTCATGATGTCATCTTGCGGTACGACCGCGACTACCGTGAGAACCTCGAGGCGCTCCGCGAGCTCCTCGTGCCGCTGCCGCCGGCCGCCGCCGGCGGGGGCATGGCGGGCGCGGGCCCGGCACCCATGCTGGCCCAGGTGCCGTTGCGCCAGCTGGCCGACATCCGGGTCGTCGCCGCGCCCATGGGGGTGAAGAGCGAGGCGGGCGTACCGAATGCATGGATCTACGTGGACGTGCAGGGGGTCGACATCGGCCGCTATGTCCGCCTGGCGAAGCAGGCCGTGGAGCGCGCGATCGGGGCGGGGGAGCTGCAGGTCCCCGCCGGCTACCGCGTCCTCTGGAGCGGGCAATACGAGTACATGGAACGCGCCACCCGGCGTCTGCTCGTCATCGTGCCCGTCACCCTCGCGGTCGTGGCGCTGCTCATCCACCTGAGCACCGGCTCCTACACCAAGACCGCCATCGTCTTCCTCGCCGTGCCGTTCTCGCTCGTGGGGGCGTTCTGGATGCTCCACCTGCTCGACTACAACATGAGCGTCGCGGTGTGGGTGGGGATCATCGCGCTGGCCGGCCTCGATGCGGAGACCGGCATGGTCATGCTCCTCTACCTGGATCTCGCCTACGACGAGGCCGGGCGGGCGGGCCGGATGAACAACGAGGCCGACCTGCGCGAGGCCATCTACCACGGCGCCGTGCGCCGGGTGCGGCCGAAGATCATGACCGCCGCCACGACGTTCATCGGGCTGGTGCCGATCCTGTGGAGCACCGGCACCGGTGCCGATGTCATGAAGCGCATCGCCGCGCCGATGGTGGGCGGGGTGTTCACCTCCGTGCTGCTGGAGCTGCTGGTGTACCCGGCGATCTTCTACATCTGGCGACGGCGCACGCTCCGGCAGAC
>JAEZSJ010000194.1 GCA_023443985.1 Verrucomicrobiota bacterium
CCCTATGACACGCCTATCGCTCACGGCCGGCGCCTCCCTCGCCGCCGCCGTACTGTCTTCCGCCCTCGCGCCACGAGTCCTGGCGCAGGCGACCCCCGCCGCCGAGCCGGCCGCTCCGCCGGCCGAGTCCGAACAGGAGGTCGTCGTCCTGTCGCCCTTCGTGGTGAACGCCGCCGAGGACCGCGGCTACGTCGCCACGGCGACCTTGGCCGGCACCCGCGTGCGCACAAACCTGCGCGACGTGGGTTCCTCGATCTCGGTCGTGACCGAGGACTTCCTCCGCGACACCAACTCGAAGAACGCCGAGACGCTGCTTGTCTACACCGCCAACACCGAGGTGACCGGCCAGGGCGGCAACTTCCTCGGCCAGGGCGACGGCCCGTTCGTCACCGCGTCCGCGCTCAACCGCCCGGTGTCCAATACCCGGGTGCGCGGCCTGGCCGAGGCCGACAACACCCGCGACTTCTTCCGTTCCGACATCCCGTGGGACACGTACAACGTCGGCCGCGTCGATCTCCAGCGCGGCCCGAACTCGGTGCTCTTCGGCATCGGCAGCCCCGCCGGCATCGTCAACAGCTCCGTCAACCAGGCGGCCTTCCGCAACGCGGGGAAGCTCGATGTCCAGTTCGGCAGCTTCGGCAGCTGGCGCGTGAGCGGCGACTTCAACCAGGTGCTCCTCCCCGACGAGCTCGCGCTGCGGATCGACCTCCTCAGCGACCAGACCAAGTACCGGCAGGACCCCGCCTTCCGCGATGACAAGCGCGTCTTCGCGGCGCTGCGCTACGACCCCTCGTTCCTGAACAAGGGCTCCGCCAAGACGTCGCTAAGGATCAACTACGAAGCCGGCAACATCGACTCGAACATGCCGCGCTACACCCCGCCGATCGACACCTACACCCAGTGGTTCACCGGGCTCGGCCAGGCCACGTACGACGGCCGCCCCCTCAACAACGGCGTGCCCAACGCCTTCATCGGGCCCATCGGCAACCGCGTCTACGACGGCGTCGTGACCACCTACAACGCCGACGGCTCCCAGAGCATCACCTACCCCACGAAGGTGCAGGGCAACCCGCCCGCCTCCTCGGGCGTCGGCAACAACGGCCTCAAGGGCATCGCCACCACCGACCTCTATGCCAAGCAGGCCCACCTGGTCGGCGCCGGCTCCGGCCTCTGGAAGGCGCAGTCGCTCACCGACCGCGGGATCTTCGACTTCTACAACCACCTGCTCGAAGGCCCGAACAAATCGGAGTTCAACAACTTCCACGCCCTCAACGTCGCGCTCTCCCAGACGTTCCTGAACAACAAGCTCGGCTTCGAGCTCGTCTACGACGTGCAGGATGCCGCCTGGGGCAACGACACGGTCATGTCCGATGATGGCGCGACCGTCACGGTCGACATCAACCACACCCTGCTCGACGGCTCCGCAAACCCGCACGTCGGCGAGGCGATGGTGGTGCTCGGCGGCGGCTCGGCGGGCGTCTATCGCGAGGTCCGCTCGCGCGACAACCTCCGCTTCACCGGCTTCGGCGAGCTGAACTTCAACGACCTCGCCGGCCGCGACTCCGTCCTGGCGAAGGTCCTCGGCCGGAATGTGTTCACCGTCCTCGCCAGCCGGGAGAAGGAGGTCGACAAGAACATGAAGGGCCCCCGCTGGTACCTGCCGACCAACTACCACGCCACGGCCTCCGGCGACAACATCGGCCAGGCCTCGCGCGACAACATCCAGCTGGTCTACGCCGGCGCGGCCACCCGCACCCTCGCCTTCCGCGGCCTGAAGGAGCGAATCCATCCTTCGGCGACGTCCACCACCGTCTGGGACAACGCGACCTCCACCTTCCAGACCGCCGCCCTCGGCGTCTATGACGCGACGGACCTCGACGATGCCGACAAGACCTACACCCAGGGCTTCCGCAGCAAGAACGTCATCGATTCCGGCGCTGTCGTCTGGCAGGGCTACTGGTTCGACGACACCGTCATCCCGATGATCGGCCTCCGCCGCGACCGCATGAAGCACCGCGGTGTCGCCGCCCCGGGCCTTGCCGGGGTCGGCGGCGCGGTCGACGTGGGCGGCGCGGACTGGGATCTGCCGACCGAGGCGGTCGACCCGAACAACAACCCCAAGGGCCAGACCTTCCAGAACGCCAGCGGCAACTCCAAGACCTTCAGCATCGTCACCCACCTGCCGAAGTCCTGGCGCAACCGGTTGCCGGGCCGCCTCGACATCAGCCTGTTCGCGAACCAGTCCGAGAACTTCAAACCCGAGTCGCGTCGCGACCTCATGAGCACGTCGCTCCCGAACGCGACCGGCAAGACCAAGGAGTACGGCTTCGCCGTCTCCGCGTTCGACGACAAGCTCACGTTCAAGGCCGTCCGCTACGACACCAAGGTGAAGAACGCCACCCTCAGCGGCGCGCTCGCCGGGTTCTACCTCATCGGCGCGAACGAGTGGTGGGGCGGCAACGCCGCCCGGGCGCAGCGCGACAACAGCGGCTGGCAGGCCGGCAACTTCGGCACCACCACCGACGGTCGCGTCGTCACCATCCAGCCCGACATCACCGAGGGCAATACGACCTACAATGCCCACCTGGCGCAGGTGCTGGCCGCCGCCGGCGTGCCCCTCACCACCGGCACCGACGCGGGCGGCAACCCGGTCTACTCGCAGCTCGCCCTCGACACGACCTACGCCGACTATCTCGTGTCGATCGACGACTGGTTCGACAACCTCGCCCCCGCGGCCTTCCAGTCCGCCTGGGAGTTCGTCTCCACCGAGGACGGCGCCGGCAACCACGACGGCAACTACAACCCCTCCGGCATGGCGCTCACCGGCGACACGCACTCGAAGGGCTGGGAATTCGAGATCTCCGCCCAGCCGATCGCGGGCCTCGACATCGCCTTCAACGCCTCCAAGACCTCGGCGCAACGCAGCAACCTGGCCCAGAGCTACACCACCTGGATCACCCGGCGTTGGGCGGATCTCCAGGGCCCCATGGGCGACATCCGCATCTGGGGCGGCAGCGCCAACGGCGAGACGACCCGCAGCAAGTTCCGCAACGAGACCTACGCGGGCTGGCTGTTCTTCAACGCCCTCCAGGGCGCCGACGTGCCCGAGCTGCGCCCGTGGAACTTCACCCTCGTCACGAACTACTCGTTCAGCCGCGACACCGTCCTGAAGGGCGCAAACATCGGCTTCAGCTACCGCTGGTCGGACAAGAACATCATCGGCTTCTACAGCCGCGAGATCGTCGACGACATCTCCGGCCAACCGATCGACGTCGCGGACCTCAGCCGTCCGATCGACGGCGAGCGCCAGGATGCTGTCGACTTCTGGCTCGGCTACGAGCGCGATCTCTCGCACGGCGTGAAATGGCGCATCCAGCTCAACGTCCGCAACCTGTTCGCCGACGACGATCTCCTGCCGACGACCATGCAGCCCGACGGCACGGTCGCGACCTATCGCCTGCCCGAGCCCCGCACCTGGACGATCACCAACACGTTCTCGTTCTGAGCGGTTGTCCGCCTCCGCGACGCGAACCTCTGGCGCCGGGCCCTCCGCCCGGCGCCTTTTTCGTCTGCACCCGGCCGGACCTCACACCCCCTTGAATGCCCGGAGTGTCCAGAAATCGGAGGCGAGGCGCGGATTCGCGGCGTACTCGTACGGCAGCGTGAAATAGCCGCCGCGGCCCCAGTCGGCGCCCCAGGAGTTGCGCACGAGGAAGCGGCGGGTGCGGTCGTCGTAGCCGACGGCGCACACCGAGTGGCCGCCCTTCTCCGCTTCGCCGCGCTGCGGCAGGTCGACGCGGCCGGTGCGCGCCACCCGCGGGCCCTCGAACGCCGCGTAGGTCGTCAGGCCGAACACGAAGGGGTATCCCTCGGCCAGGCAGCGCCGCATCTCCGCCAGGCCGCGCACGCGGTGGTACGAGAGCACCCGGTGGCCGGCCGCGGCGGCGTAGCAGGGGGGCGGCGGCGGCTCGGCGTACCGCCGCACGCGGTAGGGCCAGAGCGTCTCGGGGCAGACGCCGTCGTTGCGGAGGGTCTTCACGCCGTTGCGGATCATGGCGCCGTCGTCGGTGGCGGCGGTGCCCTCGAGCACGCGGGCGTTGTAGTAGACGAAGAGGCGGCTGAGGCGGCGCACGGGCCGGCCGGCCTTGCGCGCCAGGAGTTCGAGGTTCCCCACGAGCGCGTGTGCGGTGCAGCTGCCGATCGATCCCTGGCGCGCGACCGGCGGGCACCAGCGGCGCAGGTCGACCCGCGTGGGGAGATGCCGCGGCGGCCGCGCGATGGCGGCGTAGAAACGGTCCCGCGGGTCGGGGGCGTCGGGACGCCAGCCGTACCAGGAGTGTGGATTCAGTGGCGACATCGGCGGCCGGCGACGCGCGCCGTCACTCCAGGGTGGAGTACCAGGCGTTCGTGAAGAGCGCGAAGATGTCGTGCTCGTTGAACGGGAAATGCTGGAGGAGCAGGATCGCCACGGCGCGCTCGCGCGGGTCGATCTGCACGGTCGTGGTGGCGTAGCCGTCCCAGCCGAACGCGCCGGGGCTGCCGAGGGTGGCGCCCGCGCCGAGGTCGGTCGTCACGCGTACGCCGAGGCCGAAGCCCTGATCGAGCATCCCGAACGGGTGCGGGTGCGCGAGCGGGCCGAGGTGGTTCTGCGTCATGAGCTCCACGGTCTTGCGCCCGAGGATGCGCTGGCCGTCGAGTTCGCCGCCGTTGAGCAGCATCTGCGCGAACCGCGCGTAGTCCGCGGCCGTGGAGTAGAGCCCCGCGCCGCCCATGCGCAGCCCGTGGTGCGGGCCGCAGCGTTCGTCGTTGTTCTCGACGGTGTCGAGCACGAGCCGGCCCGCGGCATCCCGACGGTGGATCCGGGCGAGGCGGGCGCGTTTTTCCGCGGGCACCCAGAAGCCGGTGTCCGGCATGGCGAGGGGAGTGAAGACGCGCTCGGCGAAGACGGTGTCGAGCGACTGGCCGGAGACCTTCTCGATCACGGCGCCGAGCAGGTCGGTGTTGATGCCATAGGCGAAGGCGGTGCCGGGCTGGTGCGCGAGCGGTACCTTCGCCGCCCGGTTCACGAACTCGGCGAGGTCGGGCGCTGTCCAGAGGTCGGCGCGGTTCTGAAGTTCGATGAGGGCCGGCGGTTCGCTGAACCCGTAGAAGAAACCCGCCGTGTGCGTGAGCAGGTGGCGGATCGTGACGGGGCGTTGCGCGGGGACCAGGGTGGGCGCGTCGGCCGTGCCGCCGGTGAAGACCTTCAGGTCCGTCAAGGCGGGGAGATAACGCGCGACCGGCTCGTCGAGCTTCAGCCGCCCTTCCTCGACCAAGCTCAGGGCCGCGACCGAGGTGACGAGCTTTGTCATCGAGAACAGCCGCACGATCGCGTCTTTCTGCAGCGGCGCGCCGGTGGTGGCGTCCGCCCTGCCGTGCGCGTGCCAGTCGACGAGTTTGCCGTCGCGGGCGAGCAGCACGATGTACCCGGCGTAGGTGCCGTCGTCGACGGTGCGGTCGAGCGTCTGGTGGAGGCGTTCGAGCCGGGCCGGCGAGAGGCCGACGCTGGCCGGCGCGGCGGCCGGAAGCGGGGCACGGGGTTCGGCGAGCGCGGCAGCGGCGAGCAGCGGCAGTGCGAGGAGGGCGGAGGTGCGGAGTCTCATGGTTCCGGCGGAGGATAGGGGAGACCGGGGCGGGCGCCAGCGGAGATCCCGGATACGAGACGGATGGGGGCGCCCCGTGTTGGCGGGGCCCCCGGCGCGGAGCGGATCAGGCCCGCCGGCCGGCGGGCGCTGGCTCGGGCCAGCCCGCCCGCAGCAGCCAGATCTGGGTCCCGGCGAAGAGGCAGTCCGCCAGGGGCACGCTCGCCCACGCCGGGTCCAGCAGGTCGGCCGTGATCTGCGCGGCGCAGAAGCCGCCGGCGGCGAGGCGGAAGAGAATTGTGACCCGCCAGACGGCGCGGAGGAAATTCGTGTCGCCATGTTTCAACCACCGTTGGAGCGCCCAGAGGTAGCTCCAGCCCACCGCGGCCACGAAGGCGCCCATCCAGGAGACAAACAGCGTGTCGTCCTCGGGCTCGACGCCCAGAACCGCGAGCGCGGAGGCGGGGGCGAAGACGAGCCACGGCCCGATGACAGCGTCAAGGCCGCCCGCGATGGCGGTGTAGAGGGCGGCGAGTCGGCGGCGCAGCGAGGGAGTCATGGGAGGAATGGAGGCGCCCATGCCTCTGCATACGCGGGGCCCCCTCCGAGGTCCAGCGGCCGCTGTGCTCCCGCCCGCGCCTCATCCGACCGGTTAACCCGACGACCGTCGGATTAACCGGTCGGAAGGAGCCCTTCCCCGCCGAGCAGGTTGAACGCGTGGCGAAGCACGGCCCGGCGCTGCGCGAGGACCTCCTTGCCGAGGTAGCCCTTGGGCAACAGGGCGTCCGGCAGCAGGGGATCGAGATCGAGTGCGCGCAACCAGGCGCCGCGCTCCTTCAAGAGCCAGTCGCTCCAACGGCGCGAGGCTTCGGCGGAGGGTGGGTTGCTCAGGAGCGAAAGACACTCGCGGTGCGCCTCGGTCAGCCGCGAGAAGTTCCACGCTCCATGCACGATCGCGGCATCGGACTCGCCGGCGAAGGGGCGCCCCTCGAAAAGCAGCAGGGCCTCCGGGTTCGGGGCCAACGCGCGGATCGTATCCCGCAGTGCGTCGAGCGGATCGGGCGAGACCCAGACGCTGCCTTGCAGGTACCCCAGCCGGGCCTGTCGCAGCACGTAACGCAGACGGGTGCGCACCGGCCGCTCGTGTTCGGCAACATCGAAAAGAACCAAGCGCCAGCGGCCATCCCACGGGCGAGCCCAGCAACGCGTGGGCGAGAGACCTCCGTTGACGAGCGCGCTGCCGGCCTCGGTCAATCGCACGATCCGCGGGTCCGCCGGATCGGGCAATGTGATCACGCCGCGGGCGGCGAGGCGGCGCAGCTTGCGTTCGAGCGGCTCGTCGTCGCGCGCCGCGCTGAAGCCGGCCACGGTCGGGCGCGCCAAGGTGGCGGCGGCATCGCCGACCGCCTCGGCCAGGCATTCGAGAAAGAGGAGAGTCCGGTGATGAAGGTTCCGCGCCATGGCGCGGAATACTACCACGGAAACCGCTTAAGTCGACGGTCGTCGAC
>JAEZSJ010000236.1 GCA_023443985.1 Verrucomicrobiota bacterium
GGACCCGACTGCGGCGGCCCCCACGCCCCCTACGACCAGAGCGCCCGGCTCGACCGCTACCGCGCCGCGTTCGAGCAGCTCCGTGCCGCGGGCCTGGTGTATCCCTGCAGCTGTTCCCGCCGCGACATCGCCGAGTCCGCCGCCGCCCCGCACGAGTCCGGGGTGGGCGGAGGCGACGAGCCGCTCTACTCCGGCCGCTGCCGGCCGGAGCGTCTCGACACGGAGGAGCACCAGCGCCGCACCCAATGGCCACGCGCCGGCCACACCTGGCGGTTCCGGGTGCCGGATGGTCGCCGCCTCACGTTCGTCGACTCGTGCGTCGGCGCGCAGGCGGCGGACGCAGGCGAGACGTTCGGCGACTTCGTCGTCTGGCGCCGCGAGGACCTGCCCAGCTACCAGCTCGCGGTCGTCGTCGACGACGCCGCGATGGGCATCACAGAGGTCGTGCGCGGCGCCGATCTTGTCGTCTCCACCTTCCGCCAGCTGCTGCTCTACGAGGCCCTCGGCCTGCGCGCGCCGGCCTTCCACCATTGCCCGCTTGTACTGGATGATTCCGGACAACGGCTCGCCAAGCGGCACGACGCCCTCAGCCTCCGCGCCCTCCGCGCGGCCGGCCGCACCCCTGCCGACCTCCGCGCCGGTTGGGCGACCTGACGCAACCCGCGCGCGCGGCGCCGGCCGCGCCCCCCGCCGGCGACTTGACGCGCCGTTTCGCGCCTGCACCTTCGGCCCCTTCACGACCATGCCCACCTACGTTTACGAGACCATCCCACAGAACCCCGGCGACGCGGTGACGCAGTTCGAGTTCAAGCAGAGCATGCGCGACGAACCGCTCACCAAGCATCCCGAGACGGGTGCCCCCGTTCGCCGCATCATCAGCGGCGGCTACGGCCTGATCGGCGCCAACACCGGCCGCAGCAGCGAAGGCTCCGGCGCGCAGGAGCACACGCACTCCCACGGCGGCGGCGGTTGCTGCGGCGGCGCGTGCGGCTGCAAACACTGATCGGCTTCCCGCCTCCGTGGGCGACCGTCCCGCGGAGGGGGAGCGGTCTGCGGCGCCTCAGAGCTCGTTGTACTTCTCCGAACGCCCGCGGGCCTTCGCCACGGGATATTTCTCCGCGTTGCGGACCATCTTGGCGGTGATCGCCGACGCCAGGTCGATCCCGGTCTGGTTCGCAAACTCCAGGCAGTACACGACGATGTCGGCGAGTTCGTCTTGGAGCGCCGCCCGCTTCTCCGGCCGCGCCATCACCGCGCGCGACTCCTGCGGCGTGACCCAGAGAAGCGGCTCCATCAACTCCGCCGCCTCCGCGGCGATCGCCATCGAGAGATTCTTCGGCGAGTGAAACTGCTCCCAGTCGCGCTCCTGCGCGAAGGCGAGCACCTCCTGCTTAAGCGTGCCCAGCGTGGTGGTGTCGTCACGGCGTGGTTCCATGCGCCCAGCGTGCCGCGTCCCCCGGCGCTCGCAACGCCGAACCCGACGCCCATTTTCCGGCTCGTCCGCCGAACGACATCGTGTTCGGATGCCGACTACCGCATGACCTACAACGCCTTTCTCGATCCCCAGACCCGTCAGGTCAACCGGGCCGCGATCGCCGCCGGCACCCCCGGAGTCGCCAGCGCCGCACGTTGGTTCTGGTGGATCGCCGGCCTCTCGCTCGTCAACACGGTGCTCATCCACGGCGGTAGCGACACCAGTTTCGTCCTCGGGCTCGGCTTCACGGTCGTGGCCGATGTGGCGTTCAGCACGCTGAAGCTCGTCGCCTTCGCCCTCGACGCGCTGGCGATCGGCTTCTTCGTGTTCATGGGCTGGCTGGCGCTGCGCGGACACTTCTGGGCGTTTCTCGTCGGTGCGGCGGCGTACGCGCTCGACGCGCTGATCTACCTGCTCGCGGGCGACATGCTGCCGCTGGCGTTCCACGGCTTCGCCCTGTTCTTCATCGTGCGAGGAGCCTGGGCCCTGCGCGGCGCGATCATCGCGGCCGAGATCTCCGCGCGCGACGGCCCCACGCCGCCGCCGATGCCCGCGGCCTGAACCGCGTTGCCGCAGGCGGGGTTCACACGTCGACCGGGTGCCACATTCCCTCTGGTATCCGCGTGCGCGCCGACAGCCGCGTTTGGGTTGCCGAAACCTCCGCCATTCCGTTGTCCGCAGTCTGGGATCCGAAATCCACCTACACCGCCGCATGCTGGCGCCACTTCGCCAGCGCCTGCCCAGTGACTGAGCGCGGCTCGGCGAGGATGCCTTCGCGCGGGCCGGCGTAGACGAGCTCGCCGCCGGCGCGGCCACCGCCGGGGCCGAGGTCGATGAGCCAGTCGGCGAGGTTCATCACGTCGAGGTTGTGCTCGATCACGATGATCGTGTTGCCGGCGTCGCGCAGCTTGAAGAGCAAATCGAGCAGCTTCTGCACATCGACCCAGTGCAGCCCCGTCGTGGGCTCGTCGAGGATGTAGAGCGTGCGGCCCTGCTGCTTCTTGCTGAGCTCGAGCGAGAGCTTGAGCCGCTGCGCCTCGCCGCCGGAGAGCGTCGTGGCCGACTGCCCGAGCGCCAGGTAGCCGAGGCCGACGGCGTCCAGGGTGTCCAGAATCTCCACCACGCGTGGAAAGTTGCGGAAGAGCTGGCGCGCCTCGCTCACCGACATCGCGAGCACGTCGGCGATGGAGTAGCCGTGGAACCGGATCTCGAGCGTCTCGCGGTTGTAGCGCTGGCCGCGGCAACTCGGGCACTCGGTGTACGCATCGGCCATGAACTGCATATCGAGGCGGATCTGGCCGTCGCCCTGGCAGCGCTCGCAGCGGCCGCCGCGCGTGTTGAACGAGAAACGGTTCGCCTTGTAACCGCGCACCTTCGCGAGCGGCACCTGCGCGTAGAGATCGCGGAGCCGGTCGAAGAGCTTGGTGAACGTCGCCGGGTTTGAGCGCGGGCTGCGGCCGATCGGCTCCTGGTCGACCACCACAACCTTGTCGAAATGGTCGAAGCCTTCGATCGCCTTGTGCTTGCCGGGGATGGTCTTCGCGCCGTTGAGCCGGCGCGCGGCGGCGGCGGCGAGCACGTCGTTGACCAGCGTGCTCTTGCCCGAACCGCTCACGCCGGTCACGCACGTGAACACGCCCACGGGGAACGCCGCCGTCACGTCGCGCAGGTTGTGCTCGCGCGCGCCGCGGATGGTGAGCCAGCGGTCGTCGGCCGGATAATCCTTCGCGTCCTTCGACACGCCCATCTTGCGCGCGAGGAACGGGCCGGTGGTCGACTTCGCCATCGGCGTGCGCATGCAGTCCGCCGGCGTACCGAAAAACAGGAGCTGGCCGCCCTCCGCCCCTGCGCCGGGCCCGAGTTCGATCAACCAGTCGGCGCGGCGCATCGTGTCCTCGTCGTGCTCGACCACGACCACCGTGTTGCCGCGGTCGCGCAGCTCGACGAGCGACTGGAGCAGCCGCTCGTTGTCGAGCGGGTGCAGGCCGATGCTCGGCTCGTCGAGCACGTACACGACGCCGGTCAGCCCCATGCCGAGCTGCGTGGCCAGCCGCACGCGCTGCGCCTCGCCGCCGGAGAGCGTCGAATACTCGCGGTCAAGCGTCAGGTAGCCGAGGCCGGTCTCGTTGAGAAAATGCAGGCGCTGGCGGATGCCGCCCACGACCTCGCCATAGGGCGTGCCGGCCGCGCCGGGCTCGTCGCCGCCGAGCGTCGTCACGAACCCGAGCGCCTGCTCCACATCGAGCGCGAAGAAGTCCGGCAGCTTCATCCCGGCCACGACCACCGCGGCACTCGCCGGCGCGAGCCGCGCGCCGTGGCAGGTCGGGCAGTCGCAGGACATCTGGTACGTCGCCAACCGCGCCGCAAATCCGTCGCTGCTGGTCGTGCGGCGCGCCTCGTCGAGCAGAGCGAACACGCCGGGGAATGGCCCGCTCTCCGCGCTCGCGCCGCGGCGCAGCCGGAAGGTGAACTGCCGCTCGCCCGCGCCGTGGAGCAGCGCGTGGCGCGTCTCGTCCGGCAGCTCGCGCCACGGCACCTCCGGGTCGAAGGGCAGCTGCTCAGCGAGTTGTTTGAGCAGCGCGTTGTTCTTGATGATAACGTTTTTTCCGCCGATGCGCAGCGGCTTGAGCGCGCCCTCGCGCACCGATTTCGCCGGATCGGGCACGACGAGTTCTTCGTCGAAACGCAGCGCCCGGCCGAGGCCGCCGCAGGTCGGGCACGCGCCTTCGGAGTGGTTGAAGGAAAAGTGCCGCGGGGTGAGCTTCTCGAAGGTGTCGCCACAAATCTCGCACGCGAGACTCTGGCTGAGCCCGTGTTCGACCCACGGCGCGTCGTTTCCGGCCTGGGTGAGGGCGAGCGCGCGCCCCTGGCCCTCGCGGAAGGCGAGCTCGAGCGAGTCGGCGAGGCGGCTGCGCTGGTCGGAGTTGAGCACGAGGCGGTCGACCACAAGCTCGACCGTCGCCTCCTTCAGGCCGGCGGGGAGCAGGTTGCGGTCGTCGAGGTTCACGATCTCGCCGGCGAGGCGCACGCGCTGGAAACCGCGCTGGCGCAGGCGCGGGAGCTCGTCGCGCAGCACGGCGGCCTTCGCGGTGAGCACCGGCGCGAGCAGCATCGCACGTTGGCCCGGCGCAGTGGCGAGCAGGTGTTCCACGCATTCGTCGAGCGTGTGCTGGACGACGCGGCCGCCGTCCTTCGGGCAGCGTTGCTCGCCCTTCAACGCCCAGAGCAGCCGCGCGTAGTCGGCGATCTCGGTGACCGTCGCGATCGTGCTGCGCGGCGAGCCGCCGCCGGTGCGCTGCTCGATCGCGAGCACGGGCGAGAGTCCGTGGATGAAGTCGACATCGGGCCGCTTGAGCTGCTCGAGCATCTGGCGCGCGGTGGCCGAGAGGCTTTCCATGTATTTGCGGTAGCCCTCGGCGTAGAGCGTGTCGAAGGCCAGCGACGACTTGCCGGAGCCGCTCACGCCGGTCACGACGACCAGCTTTCCCCGCGGGATGCGCACCTCGAGGTTCTTGAGGTTGTGCTCGCGGGCGCCCTTGATGTGGATGAACTCGCCGAGGCCGGAAGCCATGGCGGCGAAGTCATCGCGAAACGCGCCGTGGTGCAACGGTTGTTTGCCGCTTCCGCCGGGCCCCTCTCCTGCCGCCCACGTGGTGCAGCGCTGGCGCCCATCCGCCGATCTGATCGCCGCCGCGGCGCCCGTCCAACGCCGCTACTGACCGCTGAGGCCCCAGGCGCGCCCCGCCTTCGGCCTTGTGTTCGATTCCGGCCGCGTTTGGCTTCCGGCGCCCCGACCAACCGCGCCCGACCGCCGCGCCCCTCCACCGCGACCGTCCCTTCCGCCTCCCATGAACCAAGCCCGTTCCGGACTGATTCAACATCCCAACCTCCTGCGCACCGGCGGTCTGCTCGCCGGCTTCACCCTGCTGGCGACCACCGCCGGCGCCTTCACCTTCGAGCTCGGCGACCTCAGGGGCAGCTTCGACTCGACGCTCTCCGCGGGTGCCGCCTACCGGCTGAGCGATCCCGCGCCCGATCTCTACGCCACCAGCGCGAGCTTCGACGGCGTGCCCGGCTCCGCCGCCTCCGTGAACGGCGACGACGGCAACCTCAACTACGCGCGCGGTCTCTACTCCACGGTCTTCAAGAGCACGCACGACCTGGAGCTGAAGTGGGGCCGCTGGGCGGCGTTCTTCCGCACCACGTATTTCTACGATCCCGAGGTCGGCCGGGGCGAACACCAACGCGTCCCGCTGAGCACCCTCGGCCGCCGGAAGGTCGAGCACGACCTCGCCCTGCTCGACGCCTACCTGAGCTACCAGTTCGACCTCGGCACCATGCCGGCGAACCTCCGCTTCGGCCGCCAGGTCCTCAGCTGGGGCGAGAGCACCTTCATCCCGAACGGCATCAACGCCATCAACCCCGTCGACGTCGCTCGCCTGCGCACCCCCGGCTCGGAGCTGCGCGAGGCCCTCAAGCCCGTGCCCATGGTCTCCGGCACGCTGAGCGTGAGCGAGGCGTTGTCCTTCGACGCGTTCTACCTGCTCGCCTTCAAGAAAACCGACCTCGACCCGCGCGGCGCCTACTTCAGCACGAACGATTTCGCCAGCGTCGGCGGCCGCCATGTCTACCTCGGCTTCGGCTCCCTCGCCGACACCTCCGCCCTCGGGGCCGTGCCGCGCGGCGACGACCGCCTCGCCCGCCACCAGGGCCAGTTCGGGGTCGCGGCCCACTACTTGGCTTCAAATCTTGGCGACACCGAGTTCGGGTTCTTCGTGCTCAACTACCACAGCCGCCTGCCGTTGATCAGCGCGATCACGCCCACGCGCGGCATCAGCCCGAGCGAGATCGTCGCCTCCGCCAGTTCCCTCGCCCAGGCCAGCCTCGCGCCCGCGTTGGTGGCCAACGGTTACCCCGCCGCCGGCGTGCCCGCCGCGCTCAACACGCTCCTGGGTGCGGCGCTCACGGGCGTGCCGGCGCAGGCGCTGCCGGCCACGCTCCAGCCCTTCTACCCCGCCGCCGCGCAGATCGCCGCGGGCGCGAAGAAGATTGGCTTCCTCTCCGCCGCGGCCACCGCCCGCTACATCCTCGAGTACCCGGAGGACATCCAGCTCTACGGCGCGAGCTTCAACACCACCCTCGGCGGCTTCTCCCTCCAAGGCGAGCTGTCCTACAAGCCCAACCAGCCGCTTCAGGTCGACGACGTCGAGCTGCTCTTCGCCGCCGTCTCCACGCTCGACGCCACCGCCGGCACCCCGTACGGCACCCACAACCAGCTGGGCGACTACGCCGGCCGCTACGGCGCCCATGTGCGCGGCTACCGCCGCCACGGCGTGTGGCAGGGCCAGGCCTCGGCCACGAAGCTCTTCGGCCGCTTCCTTGGCGCCAGCAGCTGGAGCCTCGTCGCCGAGGTCGCTGCCGTCGCCGTGCCCGGCCTCGAGGACAAACGCATCCTGCGCTACGACGCACCCGGCACGTACACCTCCAACAACGCGCTCGCGATGATCGCCACCGGCAACGGCGCCTTCCGCACCACACCGGGCGGCGACTTCGCCGACGACTTCTCCGCCGGCGCCCAGCTGCTCGCACGTTTCGAATACAACAACGTCTTCGCCGGCGTGAACCTCGCGCCGAGCCTGGGCTTCGGCTACGACCTCCTCGGCACCACCCCGCTGCCGCTGGGCAACTTCGTCGCCGGCCGCCGCACGCTCACCCTCGGCGTGGAGTTCGTCTACCAGAACCGCTGGACCCTCGACCTGCGCTACGTGAACTACGCCGGCGCCGGCTCGCAGAATCTGCTCCACGACCGCGACTTCGTCTCCTCGACGATCAAGTACTCGTTCTAGCCCCGCCCTTCCGCCATGCGCACCACCACGCTCCGTCTCCTCGCCGCCGCCCTCGTCTCCGCCCCCGCCTGGCTCGCGGCCGGGGTCTCCCCCGAAGAAGCCGCCCGCCTCGACCGCGACCTCACCCCGGTCGGCGCCGAGCGCGCCGGCAACGCCGCCGGCACCATCCCCGCCTGGACCGGCGGCGTCACCGAGGCGCCCGCCGGCTACAAGCCCGGCATGCACCACCCCGACCCCTTCGCCGCGGACGCCGCGCTTTTCACCATCACCCCGGCCGACGCCGCGCAACACAAGGAGCAGCTCACCGCCGGCTCGCTCGCGCTCCTGCAGGCGTATCCCGACTACAAGCTCATCGTCTATCCCACGCGCCGCAGCGCCTCCCTCCCGCAGTACATCTACGACGCGACCCGCCGGACCGCCGTCGAGGCCAAGCTCGCCCCCGACGCCAACGGCGTGCTCGACGCCGTCGTCGGCGTGCCGTTCCCCCTCCCCGCCAGCGCGCAGGAGGTGATGTGGAACCACCTGCTGCGTTTCCGCGGCGTCTCCGCGACCCGCACCATCAACCAGGCCACCCCCACCCGCGGCGGCGACTACAACCTCGTGCGCTTCGAGGAGGAGTTCCTTTTCCCCTACGTCCAGGACGGGACCACGCCGGCGAGCCTCGACAACATCGTCTTCTACTTCAAGCAGGCCGTCGTCGCCCCGGCGCGCCTGGCCGGCTCGATCCTGCTCGTGCACGAGACGCTCGACCAGATCAAGGAGCCGCGCCGCGCGTGGACCTACAACACCGGCCAACGCCGCGTGCGCCGCGCCCCCGAGGTCGCCTACGACACCCCCGGCACCGCCTCGGACAACCTCCGCACCAACGACCAGCTCGACATGTTCAATGGCGCCCTCGACCGCTACGACTGGAAGCTCCTCGGCAAACGTGAGCTCATCGTCCCCTACAACGCCTACCGCCTGCACAGCGACCAGGTGAAGTACCGGGACATCCTCAAGCCGCTCCACCTCAACCAGGACCTCGCGCGCTACGAACTCCACCGCGTCTGGGTCGTCGAGGCCACGCTCAAGCCCGGCGGCAAGTCCCACATCTACCCGCGCCGTACCTTCTACGTCGACGAAGACAGCTGGCAGATCCTCGCGGTCGACCAGTACGACACCCGCGGCCAGCTCTGGCGCGTCTCCGAGGCGCACTGCATCAACTATTACGACGTCCTCAGTTTCTGGAGCACGCTCGAGGTGCACATCGATCTCAACTCCGGCCGCTACCTCGCCTACGGCCTCGATAACGAGGACAAGATGTACGAGTTCAACGTGCCGCGCACCGCCCAGAACTTCGCGCCCGCCAGCCTGCGTGCCGAAGGCATGCGCTGACCCGCGCTCCCGCCGCGCGCGTGCGGGGCCGTACACCGGGGGCCGAACAACCGGCGCCCGCACCACCCCGCCCGCGCTCCGGCCCGGGATCGTCCGACCCGCGCTCTCGGCACTCGACCTCCGAATCCCGGCTGAACTACCTTGTCGCCGTTTGGCCGCCCCCTCCCACACACCACGCCCGCTCCGCCCGTCCCGCTTCGCGCCGGCCGTCGCCCTCGCGCTTCTGCTCGGCGCCGCGCCCGCGCCGGCCACCCCGTCCGAACCTCCCTTGGGCGCGGACGGGCCCGCGGTCCTCGCACCGCTCGCCGCGCAGTCGCTCCTGCTCGATCTCGCCGCCGCCGGCTCCCGGCTCGTCGCGGTCGGGGAGCGCGGGCACGTGCTCCTCTCGGATGACGAGGGCCGGAGTTGGCGGCAGTCGCCCACGCCGACTCGGGCCACGCTCACCGCGGTCTCCTTCGCCGATGCGTTGCACGGTTGGGCCGTCGGCCATCTGGGCACCATCCTCCGCACCGTCGATGGCGGCCAGAGCTGGCAACGACTCTCCGCCGGGCTCGATCGCGAGAGCGTGCTGCTCGACGTGCGGTTTCTCGACGGCAACAACGGCTTCGCAGTCGGCGCCTACGGGCTCTTTCTCCGCACCCGGGACGGAGGTCTCACCTGGACCCGCTCCGAGCCCCAACCCGACCAGTACCACCTCAACCACATCGCCCGCACGCCCGACGGCTCGCTCTTCCTCGTCGGCGAGGCCGGCACCCTGCTCCGCTCCCGCGACGGCGCGCTCAACTGGGAGCCCGTGCCCCCGCCCTATGAAGGCTCGCTCTTCGGCCTCGTCCCGCTCGCCGACGGCCAGCTCCTCGTCCACGGGCTGCGCGGCCATGTCTTCCGCTCGAACAACGGCGGGGCCGGCTGGCAGCCGGTGCCCACCTCCGTCACCACCCTTCTGATGCACGGCCTCCGCCTCCGCAACGGCGTCGTCGTGCTCGCCGGCCAGTCGGGCGACTTCCTCGTCAGCCGCGACCAGGGCCAGTCGTTCGAGCGCTGGAGCCCCGGCGGCTCGGCCGGTGTCGCCGCCCTCCTCGAGACCGCCGATGGCGCCCTGGTCGCCGCCGGCGAGAAGGGCGTCCGCCGGCTCGAGGCGCCGCCGCGATTCGCGCCCACCGTCGTGCCATGACCCTCGCCCGACGCATCACCGGCTCGCTCGAGGCGCACATCTTCGGCCACCGTCGCGCGGTGCTCGCGGCGATCAGCGTCTTCACTCTCGTGATGGCGTTCTTCGCGAGCCGCACCCACATCGACGCGAGCTTCCTCAAGCAGCTCCCGGCGGAGCATCCCTACGTCCGGACCTTCGTCGAGTACCAGAACGCCTTCGGCAACGCCAACCGCGTCGTCATCGCGCTCACCGTCAAGCACGGCGACATCTTTCACCCCCAGTTTTTCGATACCCTGAGGAAGGTCACCGACGAGGTCTTCTTCCTGCCCGGCGTCGATCGCGCCTCCGTCACTTCGCTCTACACCCCGAACGTTCGCTTCGTGGAGATCGTGGAGGACGGGTTCGCCGGCGGCACCGTGATCCCCGCCGACTTCCAGCCCACGCCCGCCGGGCTCGATCAGGTCCGGCAGAACGTCATCAAGTCCGGCAAGGTCGGCCAGCTCGTCGCCAACGACTTCACCGGCGCGATCATCTCCGCGCAGCTGCTCGAGGTCGACCCGGCCACCGGCGGACGCCTGAACTACCTCGAGGTCGCGCAGGCCATCGAGGATCGCATCCGCGCACGCCACGTGCCCGCTGGAGGCGAGATCGGGCTCGGCATCCATGTCATCGGCTTCGCCAAGATCATGGGCGACGTGGGCGAGGCGGCGCAGGGCGTGGTGGTGTTCTTCCTCGTCTCGATCGCGCTCACCACGGCCTTGGTGCTGGTCTACACGCGCTCGCGCCGGCTCACGCTCTGGACGATTGCCTGCTCGCTGGTCGCCGTCGTCTGGCAGCTCGGCCTGCTCAACCTCCTCGGCTACGGCATCGACCCGCTCTCGATCCTGGTGCCGTTCCTCGTGTTCGCGATCGGCGTGAGCCACGCCGTCCAGATGGTGCGCGCCTACCGCAACGCGGCCCTCGATGGAGCCGCGCCCGTCGACGCCGCCCGCGCCGCGTTCCGCTCGCTCCTCTTCCCCGGCGCCGTCGCCCTGACCACCGACACCATCGGATTCCTCACGATGCTCCTCGTGAAGATCGAGATCATCCGTGAGCTCGCGGTGACCGCGAGCCTCGGCGTGGCCCTGATCGTCCTCACGAACCTCGTGCTGCTGCCGGTCCTGCTCTCGTGGGTACGGCTCTCCCCGGAGTTCCTCGCCGGCGTGAAGGCGCGCAGCGCCCGCACCGATCGCTCCTGGCGCCATTTCGAACACATCACCCGGCCGGGAGTCTCGCTCCTGCTGATCGCGCTCGGACTCGGGCTGGGGATCTTCGGCGCGTCGCAGATGAAGCAGGTGCAGATCGGCGACCTCGACGCCGGCGTGCCGGAGCTCCACCCGGACTCGCGCTACAACCTCGACGCCGCCGCCATCGCCTCCCGTTTCACCATCGGGGTCGACCTGCTCTCCGTCATCGTCGAGACGGAGCCGAGCGGTTGCATCGACTTCGATGTGATGACCCGGATCTCCGAGTTCGAGTGGTACGTCCGCAACCTGCCCGGGGTCCAGTCCACCCTCTCGCTCGCCGCGGCGGCCAAGGTCGTCAACGCGGGCTGGAACGAAGGGAGCCTCAAGTGGCGCACCCTTCCGCCCAACCAGGCGATGCTCGCCCAGGCGACCTCGCCGTTCGACACCGCCTCGGGCCTCCTGAATGCCGACGGCAGCGTCATGCCGGTGATCGTGTTCCTGCAGGACCACAAGGCCGACACCATCCGCCGCGTGGTCGCAGCGATCGAGGAGTTCGCCGCCGCCCACCCCTCGGACCGGGTGCGCCTGCGGTTGGCGAGCGGCAACGTCGGCGTGATGGCCGCCACCAACCAGGTCGTCGAGGCCACGCAGTGGCCGATCGTCGCCTGGGTCTTCGGCTGCATCATCACGCTCTGCCTGATCACGTTCCGCTCGCTGCGCGCGACGATCTGCATCGTGCTCCCGCTCCTCATCGTGTCGTTGTTGGCGGACGCCGTGATGGTCGCGCTCGGCATCGGGCTGAAACCCTCCACCCTTCCCGTGATCTCGCTCGGCGTCGGCATCGGCGTCGACTACGGCATCTACCTGTTCTCCCGGTTGCAGGTCCACCTCGAGGCGGGGCTCGATTTCGACGAGGCGCTCTTCTTGGCGTTTCGCCAAACCGGCAGCGCCGTCATCTTCACCGGACTCACGCTCGGCATCGGCGTCAGCACCTGGATCTTCTCCGGCCTGAAGTACCAGGCCGACATGGGCGTGCTGCTCACCTTCATGTTCGTCGTGAACATGCTTGGCGCGATCCTGCTCCTCCCCGCCCTCGCGCGTTGGCTCTACGCCCGACGCTGAACTCCCGCCCGCCGGGCCACCATGAAGAAGCTGCGCGCGCTGGTTCTCCGTTTCCGCCAGGAGCTCACCCTCTATCGGAAGATCCTCGCCGACTCGCGCACCCCGCGGCTCGCGAAGATTCTGCTCGGCCTCGCGCTTGCGTACACCCTCTCGCCGATCGATCTGATTCCGGACTTCATCCCGGTGCTGGGGCACCTCGACGATCTCCTCATCGTGCCCCTGCTCGTCTACCTCGCGCTCCGAAGCATCCCGCGCTCGCTCGTGGACGAACACCGTCGGGCGCTGGAACTGCCGGTCGGCCGTTGAGCCGCCGCCGCGCCCCTCTCCGGGCCGAGCGGAACGACGCCTCCGGTCCGCCCGCGCGCCGCCGCCCGGTCTCGCCGCGACATCCATTTTCTTGCCCCGCGACCGGCCCCGCGGTTGCCTCACCCCTTCCATGAACGACATCGCCCGAGAAGCCGCGCGCCGCCGCACCTTTGCGATCATCTCGCATCCCGACGCCGGCAAGACCACGCTCACCGAGAAGTTCCTCCTCTACGGTGGCGCGCTCCATCTCGCCGGCTCCGTCTCCGCCCGCAAGAACCAGCGCGCCGTCACCTCCGACTGGATGGAGCTCGAGCGCAAGCGCGGCATCTCGGTCACCTCGACCGTCCTGCAGTTCGAATACAACGGCTGTGCCGTCAACCTCCTCGACACCCCCGGCCACAAGGACTTCTCCGAGGACACCTACCGTGTGCTCACCGCTGTCGACTCGGTCGTCATGGTCATCGACGCCGCCAAGGGCATCGAGGCCCAGACCCGCAAGCTCTTCGAGATCTGCCGCCGCCGCGGCGTGCCGATCTTCACGTTCATGAACAAATGCGACCGCCCCACGCTCAACCCGCTCGCCCTCATGGACGAGTTGGAGAACGTGCTCGGCATCGGCGCCTGCGCCATGGCCTGGCCGCTGGGCAACGGTCCGTCGTTCAAGGGCGTCTTCGATCGCCAGGACCGCTCCGTCCACCTCTTCGAACGCGTGCCCGGCGGCGCCTACCGGGCCCCCGTGCAGGTGGCGGGCCTCGACGACGAGACCGTCGCGACCAAGCTCGACCCACACACCTACGGCGAGGTCCGCGAGCAGTTGGAGGTCCTCGATGTCGCAGGCCATCCCTTCGACCTCGCCGCCGTCCATGCCGGCAAGCTCACCCCGGTGTTCTTCGGCTCGGCCGTGAACAACTTCGGCGTGCAGCTCATGCTCGACAATTTCCTGAAGTACTCCGTCGGCCCGGCGCCGCGCTACCTCGGCGAGGAGAAGCTCGCGATCGAGGACGACCGGTTCTCCGGTTTCGTCTTCAAGATCCAGGCCAACATGGATCCGAAGCACCGCGACCGCATCGCCTTCATCCGCGTGTGCTCGGGCAAGTTCGAGCGCGACATGCTCGCCCGCCACAGCCGCACCGGGAAACAGATCCGCCTCTCCAACTCCTCCAAGCTCTTCGCCCAGGACCGCGAGACGGTCGATGTCGCCTACCCGGGCGACATCCTCGGTCTCGTCGGCCACAACGAGTTCGGCATCGGCGACACGCTCGCCGCCGACGGCTCGATTGTCTTCAACGAGATTCCGCGTTTCCCGCCGGAGTGCTTCGCCTACCTCTTCAACCCTTCGCCCGCCGACTCGAAGAAGTACCGCGCCGGCGTCGACCAACTCCTGCAGGAGGGGGTCGTGCAGACCTTCAACGTGCGCAACGCGCCCACCGGCGCGACCTTCCTGGCCGCCGTCGGCCCGCTGCAGTTCGAAGTCGTGCAATACCGGCTACAGAGCGAGTACAACGCCGAGTCGAAGCTGGAGGCCGCGCCCTTCGCCTTCCTGAAGTGGCTCGCGCCGCACCCCTCGCTCGCCGACCTGCACTCGCTCGTCGTGGCCAGCGGCGTGTCCTTCGCGACCGACAAGAACGGCGACCCGTGCGTGCTCTTCCCCAACGAGTGGACGATGAACTACTTCAAGGAGAAGAACCCCGAGCTCGTCCTGCTCGATTTGCCCGACGACGCCGCCTTCCACGCGAAGCAGTGAGCGACCGGTTCGCGTCGTGCCCGGACCGCACAGCGGTTCAGCGCGTTCGTCTGTGTAGCTGACCGCGCAGCGGTTCAGCTTCTGCCTGCCGAATGGCTCCGCCATTCAGCTACTCGCTCCTGATCCTCCAGGTCACCCTCGCGACCCGTGGGACCCATCCTCTCCGCGCCCGCTCAGGGCGCGCTCCGGAAAGCAGAACCGCCGCCGACCCTTTCGGATCGGCGGCGGAAAATGGAGCGGGCGAAGAGACTCGAACTCTCGACGTCCACCTTGGCAAGGTGGTGCTCTACCAACTGAGCTACGCC
>JAEZSJ010000240.1 GCA_023443985.1 Verrucomicrobiota bacterium
CGCCGAGCCGCCGCAGCCGGCCGCACAGGTGCGCGAGCGCCGCGGGCGAGTCGATCGCGTCGATGGCGGCAAGCAGGTCGGAGATCGGCGCAAGGCCGGCGGCCTCGATCGCGGCGGTGTCGAGCGCGGTGCTGTAGAACAGCGCCGCCATGCGCATGGGTGAATTGGGCGGCGCGCTTGTGTCGGCGGCCGCGGCCTCGAGCACGGCGTGGATCTTCTCCCAGTTGGCCCGCTCGAGGGCGTTGAAGCTCGTCCACCGATATTGGTCGTCGGGGATTCGCGCCGTCGCCAGCCAACCACCGGCCGCGAACCGCAGGAAATCCTGCCGCGGGTCCACGCCGCGATCGATGTCGGCGGCGGTGAAACGCAGTTCCTGGATCGGGGCATCCGCGACGGCCGGGGTCCCGGCCCAGGCGATCACGGAGTGCAGGACGAGGCCGGCGGGCAGAAGAAAGCGGGGGCGCATCGCCCCGGAGGTTGGCCTCAAGCGCGTCCCGCGCAACTGCGCACCTTCGCAGCGTCCCGGCGGCCTCACCCAGGGCCGGGCGACGGTGGCCGCCGGAGACGCGGCCATAACCCGCGCCCGCCCCCGGGCACCGCCGCCGTCGGCGTGCTCGGACCGCGGCCCGGGAGACCCGGTACTTTCGCGTTCCTTGGCCGCCGCCCCGCCGTCGGCCCGAGTTCGGCCCGGCCGCAGGCGGGAGCGTCGCCACCAAATCGCGACCGTCGACCGCCGGACCACCGCCCCCGCGCGTTTTCGTGATGCGGCCGTATCACAAAAACGCGCGGGAACCGCCCCGGCGCTTGCGCGGCCGCGCACCGCGCCTTGTGCTCGCCCGCGTGCAGCTTCCCGGTCTCCGCGCGATCACCTTCGATGCCGCCGGCACGCTCGTCGACCCGCATCCCTCCGTCGGCGCCGTGTACGGCGAGGTCGGCCGCGCGCACGGGCTCGCCGCGCCGGACGCCGAACTGGAGCACCGTTTCCACGCGGCGTTCAAGGCGCGCAACCACCTGCTGCGCTCCACCGAGCCGGCCGAGCGGGCGTTCTGGCGCGAACTCGTCGGCGAGGTCTTCGCGCCGTGGGCCGACGCCGCCACCGCGGATCGCCTCTATCCGGACCTCTGGGAGGCGTTTGCCGAGGCCCGCCGTTGGCGGCCGCGGGCCGACATGGCGGTGCTGTTTGCGCAACTGCGCCGCCGCGGACTGAAGCTCGCCATCCTCTCCAACTGGGACTCGCGGCTGCACCGTGTCGTCGCCGGCCACGGCTGGCGCGAGTGGCTCGACCACGTCTTCGTCTCGGCCGACCTCGGCGTCGAGAAACCGGCCCACGCGATCTTCACCTACGCGGCCACCGCGCTCGGCTGCCGGCCCGACGAGATCCTGCATGTCGGCGACAGTTGGGACCACGATGTCGCCGGCGCCCTCGCCGCCGGCTGGCATGCCGCGTGGCTCAACCCGACCGCCGCCCCGCTCGCCGACGAACGTGCCCACCGGATCGCGCGGCTCGAGGAAGTGCCCGGCTTGGTGGCATGATCGCCGCCGGCCTTCGGTGAACCCGCGGCGCACAGACGCCGCCCACCCGCCACGGCCGCGGCCGAACCGCGGACAGGGTTTGCGCGGGAGGCGGTTTCGCGTTGGGTCCGCGCCGCTTCGGCCCCGCCCCCACGCGATCCGCCACCAACCACCGCGACAATGCCTACCAGCACGATCCGTCTGCATCGCGTGCTCCGCACCCCGCCGGAGCGCCTCTACCGCGCCTTCCTCGAACCCGCCGCGCTCGCCAAATGGCTGCCGCCGCACGGGTTCACCGCGCAGATCCAACACCTTGAACCCTCGGAGGGCGGCACCTTCCGGATGGCGTTCACCAACTTCGCCAACGGGAAAAGCCACACATTCGGCGGCCAATACCACGAGCTGGTCCCGAACCGGCGCGTTCGGTATTCGGATCGTTTTGACGATCCCAACCTGCCCGGCGAGATGCAGGTCGTCGTGGAGCTCGCCGCCGTCGGCTGCGGGACCGAGCTGCGCATCGAGCAGTCCGGCGTGCCGGAAGCCATCCCGGCCGAGGCGTGTTACCTCGGCTGGCAGGAATCGCTCGCGCAGCTCGCCGCGCTGGTCGAGCCCGAGATCCCCGAGTAGACACCGCCCGCCGGCGGCGGACCCGCGGCCGGCGTCACCGATCTCTGACTACGACGGTCCAGGCGATCTTGTCCTCGATCGCCTGGCGGTTCGGCTCCCAGAGCACCCGGGCGAAGCCGATCAGGCCGGTGGCCAGGCCCGCCGCGTACCCGCCATAGCGCGTGAACGCATCGAGCGGCGAGAGCGGGCGGCCGTCGAGCCGCACGATGCGCAGGCCGGTGATCCACTTGCCCGGAGTGCGCCCGCGCAGCCAGCCGACGGTGAGCGTGAAATACACCCCGGCCCAGCCGAAGGTGAGCCCGAGGGTGCGGCTGAAATCGCTCGCCGCATTGAGCCAGGAGGAGCCGCGGCTGGCCTCGCGCAGTTGCGCGTTCTCGGCCTGCACGGCGGCGAGCTGCGCCCGCAGTTGTTCGCCGGCCCGGCGGTAGTCGTCCTTCGAGGCGAGCAACGGCAGCTCGACCGGCGCGAGGGTCGTCTCGGCGGGCAGCGCGCCGCGCCGCAGGTGGAACGCCTCCGCGCGCACCAACGGCCGGCCGACCAGGAGGAACGCCGCCGCGACCATGATCCCGGCGCCCAGCGCGATGAAGATCCAGCGCACCACGGCCCACGCGCGCGCCGGGCTGACGTTGCGCGCGCCGAGCGAGGCGATCGTCGCGCCCGTGCCAAGCGCCAGGAACGGGCCGGCCAGCACCGACAATGCCGCCACGGCCGCCAGATCGATCACGATCGCGAGCAGCCGTTGCCAGTGGGCCGCCAACCGGCGTCCCTCCAGCGCGGGATCGATCTGGGCGGTTTCCAGGCGGAAGACCGCCGAGGCGGGACGTTTGGTCGGAGCGGGCGGGGCGGGCGGTGTGTCGCTCATCGCCCGCAGGTTGCACCACGCGGGGCCGGCGGCCAAGCGACAACCCGCGGCGGCGGCACCAGTGACCTTCGGCCCTACTTTCTGGGGTGAATTCCCCTTGTCGGCCGCCAGGGCATTACGATCAATTTCGGCCCGGGCGGCTCAACTCGCGCGCCCTCAGCGCCGATGGAGGGGACGTGATCGCGCTCGAACACCACCGCCAGATGACCTTCCTCCCTCCGCTCGCCGCCGAGCAGGAATGCTCGCTCAACCAGGCCCGCCGGGCCGGTGACGCGCAGGCCCGGGAGCAGTTGATCCTCTCCAACCTCCGGCTGGTCTGGTATCTGGTGAAGCGCTACGCGTGGAGCGGGATCGGCGCCGACGACCTCTTCTCCAGCGGCATCGTGGGGCTCATCGCCGCCGTCGACTCCTTCGACCACGAGCGCGGCCGCCTCGCCCCGCACGCCCGCGTGCACATCCGCAAGGAGATGCTCGGCCTCATCGCCGGCCAACGTTCGCTCCTCCGCCTGCCTTCCTCCGTCAACTATCACGCGTTGCTCATCGCGCGGGCCGAGGCGTCGCTCGCGGTCGAACTCGGCCGCGACGCCTCGGAAATCGAAGTCGCGCAGGCCACCGGGCTCTCGCCCAACCGCCTCCGCACCATCCGCCACGCGCTCGGCGCCGTCGTATCCCTCGACGACTCCGGCGACGACTCCGAGGATGGCGCCAACCTCCATGAGGCGCTCGCCGACGAAGACGCCGAGATGGGCCACGAAGTCGCCTCCGCCAGCAGCCGGGTCGAATGGCTCACTCGGGCCCTCCACCGGCTCAGCCCGCGCGAGCAAGCGCTCCTCCGCCGCCACTTCGGCCTCGATGGCCGCGGTGGCCTGCCGCTCTCCCAGGTCGCCACCGAGATGAACGTCAGCCGCGAACGCCTCCGCCAGATCGAGCTCTCCGCGTTGCGCAAACTGCGCAGCCTGCTGCAGGCCGACGGCGCCCACGTGGGCGAGTCCTTCGGCAACAACGGCTGGGACCAGCTCCTGCGCGACGCCGGCCTGCGCCTCGCCGCCGCCTGAGCGCGGGCGCGCCCCCGCGCCCCCGGCCCGAGCTCGGCCGCATCGGCCCGGCGCGCTTCGCACGGCGGCCGCCCCTCGTCGCCGACCACTCCTTTCACTCCATGAGCGAAAGCACCTCGCGCAGGTAGCCCGCGTAGAGTGAAACCACGGTCACGCCCACCCACACCGCCACGCCGAGCAGCGCAAACTGCGGGTACCACAGAGCCGCCA
>JAEZSJ010000270.1 GCA_023443985.1 Verrucomicrobiota bacterium
CCCGCGCCGGCCGAAGCCGGGGGCCCGCCGCCCCGCCACGGAACGCGCCCCGGCGCCCCACCGCCGGATTTCGCTTTTCCCCGCGCCGGCCGGACCTACGCTGCCCGGCTTCTCCCATGCTCACGCCCGTCGACATCCAGCTCATCGGCCACGAAATCGCCATTCGGTGGAGCGACGGCGTGGAGAGCTACTTCGCGGGCGAGTTCCTCCGCGCCGCCTCGCCGAGCGCCGAAAACATGGGCGAACGCGATGTGCTCGGCCGCCAGATCGGCGGCGATCCGCGCACCTCCTTCCCCGGCGTCACCGTCGTGCACTGGACCCGCGTGGGCAACTACGCCATCAACTTCGAGTTCAGCGACGGCCACCGCACCGGCCTCTACAGCTTCGACTACCTCCGCCGCCTGCATGAGGACCCCGGCGCGAATCCGAAATCCGGTTGAACCGCCCCGCCCGCCGTTGAACCCCGCCGCGATCGGGCCGTTCTCCCCCCTCCATCCCACCTTTCCCATGAGCACGTTCGTTCCGTTCCCCGCCCGCACCAACACCGCCGAGATCGAGCTCGGCCGCACCTTCCAGCCGAAGTTCGACGCCGAAGGTCTCATCCCCTGCATCGCACAGGACATCCATTCCGGCGAGGTCGTGATGTTCGCGTTCATGAACGCCGAGTCGCTCGCGCACACCCTCAAGACCGGCAAGGCCACGTATTGGAGCCGCTCCCGCAAGAAGCTCTGGCTGAAGGGCGAGGAGTCCGGCAACGTGCAACTCGTCAAGGAGCTCCGCACCGACTGCGACCAGGACGTCATCCTCATCAAGGTCGAGCAGGCCGGCGTCGGCGCCGCGTGCCACAACGGCTACGAGTCCTGCTTCTACCGCCGTCTCGCCGACAAGGAGACCTTCGCGCTCGAGATCCTCGGCGCGCCGAAGTTCGACCCCAAGATGGTCTACAAGAAATAACGTCGCCCGCGCCCCGCGCTCACGCCTCCGGCGCCGCCCACCAGCGGCGCCTTCTTCTTGTCCATCCATCGCCGTCGCCGCCCCGCCCATCCTGACGGGATTGGGCCGTTCCCGGGATTGTGAAACGCTTCCGTTCGTCCGCTGCCGCGCATCCGCGGGAGCGGCCCCGTATCCCATGACCTACCGCACCCTCCGCCTCCTCCCCCTGTTCTCAGCTTTCGCGCTCGCGCCCCTCGGCGCCGGCGCGGCCGATGCACCGATGGCCGTCGCGCCCCTGCAGCTCGCCGACCGCGTCTTCACGTTCACCAACACGATGTCGAACTCCCTCGCCGTCGTCGGCGACGATGCCGTCCTGCTCGTCGACTCCGGCGGCTCGCCCGAGAAGGCCACGCAGCTGCGCGCCGCCATCGCGAAGCTCACCGACAAACCGGTGCGGGTGCTCGTCGACACCCACTGGCATTTCGACCACGTCAACGGCAACGAGGTCTTCGGCACGCAGGGCGCCACGATCGTCGGCCACGCCGCCATGCGCACGCGTATGCGCGACTCCCGGGCGATCGAAGCTCTGCCCAACTTCCCCGCGGTGGCCTACACGCGCGAGGAGCTCGCCACCCCCGCGGTGACCTTCGACCGCACGCTCACCCTCCACCTCGGCGGACAGACGGTCGAGCTCGTGCACCCCGCCACCGGCTGTGCGCACACCGACGGCGACGCGGTCGTCTATCTGCCGCAGCGCAACATCGTCGTCCTGGGCGACCTCTACTTCGAGGGCCTGTACCCGTTTATTGATGTCGCCGCCGGCGGCTCGGTCGACGGCATGATCGCCGGCTGCCGCGAAGTCCTCGCCCGCATCGACGACAAGACGGTCGTCGTGCCCGGCCACGGCCCCGTGACGGACAAGGCTCACCTCGAGGCGTTCGTCGCGATGCTCGCCGACATCAACGCCAAGATCGCGCCGCTCGTCGCCGCCGGACGGACGGTCGAGGAGGTGAAGGCCGCGAAGCCCACCGCCGCGCAGGACGCCGTCTGGGGCCACGGCTTTCTCACTCCCGACCAGTTCACGGAGATCGTCTACAACGGTATCGCCGCGCAACGGAAGCAATAGTCCGCGCCGCCCACGACCACCGGTCCCGCTCAGTCGCGGATCGCCGCGGCGTCGACGACCACCGCCGCGAACCGGTCGCCGAGGGCCGCAAGCTCCACACGCTGCACCTCCGCGGCGGGCACGACCCCGCCGCGGCCGTCCGGCAAGTCGCGGCTCGCACAGGCTGCCGCGACGACCGTGCAGCGGTAACCCTGGTCGAGCGCCGCGCGCACCGTGGCGCTCACGCACAGGTGCGTCATGAAGCCCACCACGATCACGTGCGTGCGGCCGGTGCGCTCGAGCGTCGCCGCGAGCTCCGTCCCGGCGAACGAGTTCGGCAGGTGTTTCATCAGCACGGTCTCGCCCTCGCCCGGGGCCAACGGTCCGAGGATCTCCACCATCGGGCCTTGCGGGTCCATGATGGCACCGCCCGGCCGGCCGTGCTGCACCACGTGGATCACCGGCGTGCCCGCGCCGCGCGCCCGCTGGAGCAACACCGCGATCTCCTGCACCGCCGGCGCGAGCCCGGGCAGCGGCAACTTGCCGTCGGCGTACTCGCGCTGCGCATCGACGATCACCAGCGCGGCGTCGCCGAGGCGCGCCGGTTCCCAGCGTGCGCCGGCCAGCTCGAGCAGCGTCGCCGGGGCCGCCGAGCAGAGCGCGGTGCCCGCCACCACGGCGGCGGCGAGCGTGTTCAGGGTGCGGCGGGGAAGGAGGATCTTCATCGTGCCCACAGTCTACCGACATTCCCGCCCGTGGCCCAATGCCGTGTTTTTCGCCTTCGCTGCCTTTCGGTAATGTCGCAGCTTCGCCGGCATGGAGCTGCGCCATCTCCGGTACTTCGTCGCCGTGGCGGAAACACTGCACTTCTCCCGTGCCGCCGCGCGCCTGCACCTCACCCAGCCCGCCCTGAGCCGCCAGATCCGCGCGCTCGAGGATGAGATCGGTGCGCCCTTGCTCGCGCGCCACGGGGTCGCCACCACGCTCACACCCGCGGGCGCCGCCCTGCTGCCACGGGCGCGGGAGGTCCTCGCCGCGGCCGACCACGCGATCGACGCCGCGCGCCATGCCGGCCGGCGGCTCCGGCTGGGGCACTATGGCACGTTGTGGCTCGATTTCTTCGCACCCGCGTTGCGCGCCTTTTGCCGCCGGCACCCGGCCGTCGAGCTCCTGACCGAGGAACGCACCGCCCCCGGCCTGGTCGATGCCTTGCGCCGCGGTGAGCTCGACCTCGCCCTGGTCGGCCCGGCCACTCCCGCGCTGCGCCGCGAGTTCGCCATCCGCCCGCTGGCCGAACTGCCCCTGCAGATCGCGCTCGGCGCCGCCCACCCGCTCGCCAAACACCGGCGCCTCGCGCTCTCCGATCTCGCGTCCGCCGAGTGGATCGCATGGGACGAGGCCGCGTTTCCCGGCCGCGCCGACATGCTCTCCGCCGCCGCCCGGCAGGCCGGGTTCCACCCGCGGGTGGTGGGCAGCGTCGACGGCGTCGCGTCGCTGTTCCTGCGCGTCTCCACGAGCGACGCGGTCGGCTACGTGCTTCCGATGTCTCGAAAACTTCCCCACGCCGGCGTCGTGTTCGCGTCGCTGCGTCCGCCGGGCCTTGCGCTCACCATGCACGCCGCCTGGCGCCGCAACGCCGCCGATGAGCCCCGTCTCGCCGCGCTCGCCGCGGCACTGGCGACCGGCTCCGGACCGGCCACCCGCCATTAGCCGGAGCGGCACGGTGCGCGCGGAGTGTTCAGTCGCGCTGAAAACGGCGCTTCCGGACTTCCATCACCCGCGGCGCGGGCCGTTGGCAGGGGATATGGAGATCACCTATCGCACCGCCCGCGAACTCGACCGCGACGCCCTCGCGGCGCTCTTCCTCTCGGTCGACTGGGCGTCCGGCCGCCACCCCGAACGGCTCCAGCGCGCGATCGGCGGCTCGGACCACGTCGTGACCGCCTGGAGCGGCGGGCGCCTCGTCGGCCTGATGAACGCGCTCTCCGACGGCGAGCTGACCGCCTATTTCCACTACCTGGTGGTGCATCCCGCGCACCAGGGCCGCGGCATCGGCCGCGAGCTCGTCGCGCGCATGACCGCCCACTACCGCGGTTGCACGCGCCTGGTGCTCGTGGCGTACAAGGAGGAGGTGCCGTTCTACGAGCGCTGCGGCTTCCGCCTCGCCGAACGGGCGCTGCCCGTCCAGATCACCACGCTCGACGACTAGCCGGCCGGGAGGGGCGCCCCCGCTCAGCGGGTGCCGCGCCCGGCCGTGGCGCCGATGAGCACAGCCTCGAGATGCTCGATCTGCTGCAGGACACCGAGCGACTGCACCTCCATCTCGTGCGAGGCGCCGGCCGACTCCTCGGCCGTGGCGGCATTGCGCTGGGTGACCTTGTCGATCTCCCCGATCGAGGTGGAAACCTGGGCGATCGCGACGCGCTGCCGCTCGGAGGTGTCCTGCATCTCGATCATCGCGGTCTTGAACGCGCCGATCTGGGACAGGATCCGCGCCAGCTGTTGTTCAACCTCCTCGCTCAACTCGGTGCCCTCCTGGACGCTGCGGATCGCGCTCTCGATCATCTCGTGGGTCGACTTCGCGGACTCGGCGCTCTTGCGGGCGAGATTGCGCACCTCCTCGGCCACGATGGCGAAGCCCGCCCCGGCCTCGCCGGCCCGGGCGGCCTCGACCGCGGCGTTGAGGGCCAGGATGTTGGTCTGGAACGCGATCTCCTCGATCGCCTTCGCGATGTTGGCGATCTGGGAGCTGGACTCCTGGATACGCTGCATCGCCCCGCGCATGCGCTTGGTCGAGGCGGAGCTCTCCGCGACCGAGGCGTCGCTCTCGCTCGCGAGCTGGAGCACACGTTTCACCCGTTCCGCCTCGCCGGTTGCGGTGGAGGTGATGTCGTCCACGGTGACGTGGATCTCCTGGATGGCGGAGGCCTGCTCGGAACAGCCGCGGGCGAGGGAGGTCGCGGCGTTGGAGACCAGGCGGGAGTGCTCGCTGCCCCGGTGCGACGAGTCGCGCAGCCGGCCGGCCACCTCACGGATCGAGCCGGTGATGCGGCGGATCGTGAGGAAACCACCGCCGAGCGAGAGCAGGACCGCGACGCCCACGGCGGCCAGCGACGAATAGAGGGCGAGGCTGGCCGCCCGCATGCGCCGCGCCGTGTAGTCCTGCACGTCGGACTGCACGAACTCGATGAACTGGGTCATCTCCCGCTCGTGGCGAGATACGTCTCCTTGATCTGCGCACCGTAGGCCTTGTCGAACGCGTGGCGGCCGCCGGCCGGGGGTGGACCCGCCTTGAGCACGAACTCGGTGGCCTCCTCGCAGGCGCGGAGCTTGTCGTTGTCGACATGCTTCCGGAAGAGGAGCACGCCCTCGGCGCTCGAGAGCGCCTCGATGCGGGCGAGCAGCGGCCGCATGTCGTCGATGAAGGCGGGGAAACGCGTCGTCGCTTCGTTCACATCGCCGGTGGTGAGCGCGTGGCTGAGGAGGCCGTTGTGCCGGGCGATCATGAGCTGGGCCTGGAGGGTGAGGTCGGCCACGATCACCTTGCGGGCCAGCTCCGGGTCGGTGGTCTCCGTCGCCAGCTGCGGAATCAGGCTGATCAGCCGTTTGATCTCGTGGTTGTACCGCAGGGTCGTCTGCCACGGATGGACGCCCTCCACGAGGATCCCGGTGCGCAACGCGCCGATGCGCTGTTCGAAATCGAAACGCTCGCGCACCATCCGCTGGAACGGGACCGAAAACTCCGCGAGCGGCAGCGCCGCCACCGTCGCCTCGATCCGGGCCACCGCGGCCTGCGTCTTGGCGATGCGCGCCTGGTACTCCCGGCGCCCTTCCTCGAGCTTGCCGGGCGCGGCGAACTCCGGGTGCGCCTGCCAGACCCCGCCGCCTTCGGACGTCCAGGAGTCGCCGAGCAGGAACAGCTCCCGCAAGAGGTGGCTCACCTTGCTGAAGTTCCTCAGCCCGCGGACTTCGGTGTAGCTGCGCTGAACGAGCACTCCCCCGAGGAGCAGCGCAAGCGCCGCCGCCATGATGTTGAGCCAAGTGATGCGAGTCTTGACCGTCATGTTCGAAAGGGGTCGTAGGGATGATCTCGGGGCTGTCCTTGTACTCTCGGACGTCCGCCCACCCGGTTGAGGACTTTCTGGCCCGGCCCGACGGACCGGAGTGCTCGTCCAGAACACGGCATCGGCGATTCGCCGCTCCTGCTCCGAACGACTTCGCCACCGGGAACGTTTCTCCGATCCCGCGCCCCTCGCTTGGCCTCGACCGGGCAGGCGCCGCCCCCCGCGCCGCTCGACGGACCGTGCTTGAAAAGCGTCGGCGCTTCGCCCTTTTGACCGCCGATGTTCTTCGCGATCGTTCTCAGCATCTGGGCCGTGATCCACCTCTATGTCAGCGCCCGGCTCGTCGGCATTCCATGGGTCGCCGCGCACCTCTCGCCGCGGGCGCTCGCGTTGTCGTTCCTGGCGCTCTTCCTCTGCTACCCCGTCGCCCGGCTGCTCACGACGCGCGGCTGGCGGGGACTTGCCACCGGTTTCGAGCTCGTCGGCTCGACGTGGATGGGCGTGCTGTTCCTGCTGTTTGCAGCACTGCTCGCGGCCGATGTCCTGACGCTCGGAGGCCTCTTGCTGCCGCGGGCCGCACCGGCGCTGCGAGGCTGGGCCGCCGTCGTCGCCGCGGTGCTCGCAGTAGTCGCGCTCGTGCAGGGCCTTCGCGCGCCCGTGGTGGTCGAGCAGGAGGTCACGTTGGCCCGTCTGCCTCGTGCGGCCGAAGGCCTGTCGGTCGCCGTGGTCTCCGATCTGCACCTCGGATCGTTGATCGGCCGGAGATGGCTCGCCGCCCGGATCGCGCAACTCCACGCCTTGAAACCGGACGCCGTCCTGATCGCGGGCGACCTCGTCGACTCCGACATCGACAACGCACTGCCGCTCACCCCGGTCCTCCGGACGCTGCAGGCACCGCGCGGGGTGTGGCTCGCCCTCGGCAACCACGATGCCTACGCCGGCGCCGCCCGCGTCGCCGAGTTCGCCGAGTCGGCCGGCGTGCGGGCCCTGCGCAACCGCAGCGTCGAGCTCGCGCCCGGGGTGCGACTCGCCGGGATCGACGATCCCGCCGTGCTCCGCCACCCGCGCTCCGGCCGGGAGGATCGGCGCGTCGAACGCGCCCTGGCCGACGCGCCCCCGGCGGACGTGACCCTGCTGCTCGCGCACTCCCCCGAGCAGGGCGACATCGCCGCCGCCGCCCGGGGGGGCGCCGACGTCATGTTCTGCGGGCACACCCATGGCGGCCAGATCTGGCCGTTCAGCTACCTGGTGCGCCGCCGCTATTCGTATTTTATCGGTCGTTACGAGACGGAAGGGCTCACGCTTTTCGTCGGTCGCGGCACCGGCACCTGGGGCCCGCGGATGCGCCTGTGGCGGCGCGGCGAGATCCTGCTCGTGCGCCTGCGCGCCGGCGGCGCGGCAACGCCGTCGTAGGAGATCTGTTACGGCGCTTTGGCCAGCCGCCAGTCGAGCAGCTCGAGCTGGAGCAGCCTGCGTCCGTTGAAGTGGTTCCAGACGAGCTCGAAGGCCAGGTCGACGCGCCGGCCCGCCGGCGGCAGCCGGTCGGCCATCTTCCACGCCACGCCGAAGAGCCGGCGGCCATTGTCGTCGTCGAGCTGGAAACGGAAGTGCTGGTCCTTGAAGACCTCCGGGCGTCGCGCGAACATGGCGTCCGCGACGGCGAACACGGGCTTCGGATTGCCCTGCCCGAACGGATGCAGCAGCGCGAGCTCGCCCATGAGATGCTCGTCCACGGACTCCAGGTCGACCCAGGCCGAGATGTCGAACGCGCGGTCGAGCTCGCAGCCCACGAGGCGCTGGGCGACGGCCGCATTGAACTGGCCGCGGAACTCCGCGACCCGTGCGCGGTCGAGCGAGACGCCGACGGCCATCGGGTGACCGCCCCAGTTGCTCAGCAGCGCGTTGCTGTCGCCGAGCGCCTCGACCAGGCTCACGCCGAACACGCTCCGCCCCGAGCCCTTCGCGAGTTCGCCCTCGCGGCCGAGCACGATGCACGGGCGGTTGAACTTTCGGGACACGCGGCTGGCCACGATGCCGACCACGCCGGGGTGCCAGCTGTCGTCGTACAAGACGATGCCGTGGTCGGCGGTGTACAGCTGCTCGACCTGCCGCTCGGCGTCCTCGGTGATCCGGCGCTCGATGTCCTGGCGTTCGCGGTTGAACCCGTCGAGCTGGCGCGCGGCGTCGCGGCAGAAGGCGTGATCCTGGCTGAGGATCAACTCGACCGAAACGGCGGCGTCGGCGAGGCGTCCGCTTGCATTGATGCGCGGCCCGAGGCGGAACGAGATGTCGACCGGCTGGAGGCCGTGGGTGCGGTCGATGCCGCTCACCTCCATGAGCGCGAGCAGGCCGGGCCGGGCGGTCTGCTCGAGGATCGAAAGCCCGTGTTTGGCGAGGATGCGGTTCTCGCCGAGCAGCGGCACGAGGTCGGCGACGGTGCCCATCGCGACCAGGTCGAGATAGTCACGCAGCTTGATCGCGTGGGCCACGGTGCTGCCGGCATCGCGCTCGGCCTTGAGGAGCGCGTGCACCAGCTTGAAGACGAGGCCGACGGTGCAGAGGTTCTGCCAGGCCGGCGCGGCCGTGTCCGGGTGCACATGCGGATTGATGAGGATCGCATCGTCCGGCACCGCCTCCTTGGAGCGATGGTGGTCGACGATGACGACATCGGCGCCGCGCCCGCGCAGGTAGGCGACCTCGGCGCAGGAGTTCGTGCCGCAGTCGAGCGCGATGAAGAGCGCGGGGACGCCCGCCTCGAGGGCGCGGTCGATCGCGCTGCGGCTCAGGCCGTAGCCCTCCTCGAGCCGGAGCGGCACGATGAAACGCGGTTCGAGCCCGAACTGCCGCAGGATCGCGACGAGGAACGCCGTGCTGCTCACGCCGTCGACATCGTAGTCGCCGAGGATGACGAGCGCCTCGCGCGCCGCGATCGCCCGGCGCAGGCGCGCGACCGCGCGGTCCACTCCGTCGATACGGAACGGGTCGTCGAGCTCGGCGAGACGCGGCTGCAGGAAACGCCGCGCCTCGTCCGGATCGGACCAGCCGGCGCGGACGAGCAGCTCGGCCAGGACGGGGCTGATCTGCAGCGCCGTCACCAGCCGCGCGGCCGCTTCCGCGTCCACCGGTTTGTAGTTCCAACGGTGTTTCACCGTGGCGGACATGGGGCCGGACGGACGCGCACCCTCCGGGGAAGGCGCGCGGCGGTTCAATTGGAGGCCTTGCTCGCGCCTTCCCACTCGTACTTCGGCGCGATGTCGCGGTGCGCCTCGACGTGGCGGCGGTCGCCCTTGTGCCACCAGTAGAAGACCGGGCAGGCGATGAAGAGCGAGGAGAAGGTGCCGGTGAGCACGCCGATGAGCAGCGTGAAGGCGATGTCGTTCACGTCGCCCGTCGTCACGACGATGAGCGTGATCGAGGTGAGCAGCGTGGTGCCGCCGGTGATCACGGTGCGGGCGAGCGTGAGGTTGAGCGCGCGGTTCAGGATGTCGCGCAACGACCCCTCGGGATTGCCGGCGAGCTCCTCACGGATGCGGTCGAACACGACGATGGTGTCGTTGATCGAGTAGCCGATGATGAGCAGGATCGCGGCGACCATCGAGGCGTTGAACTGCCGGTCGAAGAGCACGAAGATGCCGATCGTCATCAGCAGGTCGTGGATGGTCGCGATGACCGCGCCCATGCCGTAGCCGAACTCGAAGCGGAAGGCCACGTAGAGCATGATGCCGAGCAGCGCGAGCGCGACGGAGATCAGCGCGCTCTTCAGGATCTCGGAGCCGACGGAGGGGCCGATGCTGTTGACGCCGGCATTGGTGAAGCCGGCCTGCGGGAAGGCCTTCTGGATCGCTTCGACCACGACGCCGCCCTTCTCGAACTCCGTCGTGCACTTGAGCACCTGCGTGCCGCTGCCGAGCTGGGTCTGATAGGCGAAGGTCGCCTCGCGCACGCCGGTGCCCTGGGTGGCCGCCGAGCGGAGCTGGCCCACGTCGATCGGCTGCTGGAAGGCGATCGTGACCTGGTCGCCGCCGACAAAGTCGATGCCGAAGATGCCCTTGCCCTTGAAGGCCACCACGCCGACGCCGATGAAGACGATCGTCCACGAGGCGATGAAGGCCGCGCGGCCGAACTTCAGGAAGTCGTAGCGGGTGTTCTGCAGGACGGAGAACATCGGGAGCCGCTTCATGTAGCCGGGGAGGATCGCCACCTGCAGGAGCAGTTTGCTGACGATCATCGCGGCGAACATGGTGGTGAAGATACCGATCGTGAGGGTGACGCCGAAGCCCTTCACCGCGCCCTTGCCGAGCGCCCACATGATGATGGCGGTCAGCAGGGTGGTCACGTTCGAGTCGAGAATCGCGGACCAGGCCTTCTCGAAGCCGGCCTCGAGCGCGGCGGTCAGCGACTTGCCGGTCGCCAGCTCCTCCTTCATGCGCTCGAAGATCAGGATGTTGGCGTCGACCGACATCGCGAGGGTGAGCACGATGCCGGCGATACCGGGCATCGTGAGCGTCGCCTCGACGCCGGGCATGGCCATCACGCCGAGGATGACGAAGACGTTGCAGCCCATGCCCACGGCGGCGATGACACCGCCGAAAGTGTAGAACACCAGGATGAACAGGATCGTGAGCGCGGTGCTGATGAGGAACGCCGTCTTGGCGCTCATGATCGCGTCCTCACCGAGGCTCTTGCCGACCTCGTACTGCTCGACGACATCGAGCTTCACCTTCAGCGGGTTGTTGAGGACGTTGGAGAGTTCGAGCGCCTCGCGCTGGGTGAACCGGCCGGTGATCTGGGCGCTGCCGCCGCCGATGCGGTCGTTGATGCGGGGCGCGGAGTAGAGCTTGCCGTCGAGCACGATGCCGAGCAGGCGGCCGACGTTGGCGCCGGTGACATCGGCGAACTTCTTCGCGCCGACGTCGTTGAAGCGGAGGAGAATCTCGTAACCGCCATACATGTCGACGGTCGGGCGGGAATCGACGATGTTCTCGCCATCCATCTCGGGGATACGCTTGACCGCGCAGTAGGTGGTGACGGGGCGGCCGCTGGCGTCGTCCGAGTCGGTGCTCATGTTCACGTAGCCGGGCGGCAACGCGGCGAGCGGCAGCGGCTCGGGCATGAATGCGTACTGCGGATGCACGAGGTGGAAGGTGAGCACCGCGGGCTTCCTGAGGACGCTGATGACCTCGGGGTTGTCCTTCGTGGAGACGCCCGGGAGCTGGACCTCGATGCGGTTCGTACCCACGGGGCGGATGATCGGCTCGGCCACGCCGAGCGCGTTGACGCGTGTGCCGATGATCTCGACGGCCTTGTCGAGCTTGAGCTCATGCACCGTCTGCTGCTGGCCGGCGACCTCGAGCGAGGAGGCCTCGAGGGTGAACGCCACACCGCCCTTGAGGTCCAGGCCGAGCTGCAGGCGCGGTTTCGACTCCTTCAGGAGGTATTCGAAGAGGATGTCGTTTCGTTTCTCGATGTTGCGCAGCGAGGACTCGAGGCGCACCTCGGGGAAGAACTTCGACATGTCGATCCGCTCCTCGTGGCCGATCTGCTTGAGGGCGACGAAGACGCTGGCCGCCTTCTTCTCCTGCACGCGCTGGGCGGCGCGGTCGATCAGCTTGAGCAGCTCATCGCGCTGCGCGGTGGCCTCCTGCCTGAGGTAGTCCTTGAACTCGGTCTCCTTGAACGGAATCAGGTTCAGCGTAGCCCAGAGCAGGACAATCGCCGTAAGGGCGAATTTCCAGAGGATGCGTTGGTACATGGTACGGATGTGTTGAAAGGGGTGCGCACACCGCGCCAGCGCGGTGCGAAGGGGTTTGCCGGAGACGACGCGGGCCGGAAGCTCAGCTCGACTTGGTGTCGCTGTCGCTCTTTTTCTCGACGGTCTGCACGAAACCCTTCGCGAGCTCGATCTTGGTGCTGTCGGCGATGCGGATCACGAAGCGATCCTCCTTCACCGAGACCACCGTGCCGTAGATGCCGCCGGAGGTGAGGACCTCGTCCCCACTCTTGATGGACGCGAGCATCTTCGCGTGCTCCTTCTGCTTCTTGCGCTGCGGAGCGATCATCAGGAACCACATCGCCGCGATGAGCAGCACGAACGGCAGGAAGCTCATCAGTCCGCCGCCCGGACCAGTCGGCGCGCCCGCGGGGGCGCTGGCTTGGGCGAGGAAAGAGGGCAAGTCTTGGGAAAGGAGCATTTTGTGCATTGCAGAGGTGTGGAGTTCTTGGAAATGAAGGGGCGATTCATCCCGGCGCCCCCGGGAAACGCAAGCCCAGAGCTTGCCGCCATCCCCCTCTGCCAGCCGTCCCGCCAACTCCCCCGCTCCGCCCGAATCGCCGCCCGCCTCTCCCGTTGAAAACCAAGCCCTCTTCCGCCTGGTCGGTCGAAAAGTCCGACGACCTCTACGGCTTCAAACGCTGGGGCGCCGGCCATTACCAGGTCGACGCCGACGGGCAGGTCGTCGTCCAGCCGCTCCGCGACGGCCGCGCCGTGCGCGTGATGGATGTCGTCAAGGAGGCGCTCGACATGGGCCTCAAGGCCCCCGTTGTGGTGCGCTTCCAGGATCTGCTCCGGCACCGTGTGGTCGAGCTCAACGAAGCCTTCCGCAAGGCCATCGCCGAGGAGGACTACCAGGGCGAGTACCGCGGAGTCTTCCCGATCAAGGTCAACCAGCTGCGCGAGGTCGTGGAGGAGATCCTCGACGCGGGCAAGGAGTACCATTTCGGGCTCGAGGCGGGCTCCAAGCCCGAGCTCATGATCGCCCTCGCCATGCACGAGGACAGCAAGTCGCTCCTCATCTGCAACGGCTACAAGGACCACGACTACATCCGCCTCGCCCTCCTCGGCCGCAAGCTCGGCAAGAAGGTGATCATCGTCGTCGAGCAACTCTCCGAGATCGACGACATCATCACCCTCTCCCAGGAGATGGGCGTGAAGCCGATGATCGGCTTCCGGCTCAAGCTCGTCACCCGCGGCGAGGGCAAGTGGGCCACCTCCACCGGCGACAACGCCAAGTTCGGCCTCACCACCTCCGAGCTCCTCGTGGGCGCCGCCAAGCTCCGCACCGCCAAGCTCAGCCAGTCCCTCCGCCTCGTCCATTTCCACATCGGCTCCCAGGTGCCGAACATCATCACGATCAAGAACGCCGTCATCGAGGCCGCGCGCTTCTACTGCCAGCTCGCCAAGATGGGCTTCCCCATGGGCTACCTCGATGTCGGCGGCGGCCTCGGCATCGACTACGATGGCAGCCGCACCAACTTCGACTCGTCGATGAACTACTCGCTGGGCGAATACGCCCGCGACGTGGTCTTCAACATCCGCGAGATCTGCACCTCCGCCGGCGTCGCCCTCCCCGACATCGTCTCCGAGAGCGGCCGCGCCCTCACCGCCGCGCACTCCATGCTCGTGATCGAGGTGTTCGATGCCATCTCGAAGCGCGAGTCCATCGAGGCGACGAAGAGCCCCGCCCAGAAGCACAAGGTCGTCGCCGACCTCGAGGTGCTCCTCAAGAACCGGGCCCGCCTCGGCCGCCTCGAGCGGTTCCACGACGCCGTCCAGAAGAAGGAGGAGGCGTATTCGCTCTTCAAGCTCGGCTACCTCGACCTCGAGAACCGCGCCGCCGCCGAGTCCCTCTTCTGGCAGGTCTGCGAGAACATCGACCAGGAGGGCCCCGAGACCGGCTACCAGCCCGAGGAGCTGCGCGAGCTCAAGAAGCTCCTCGCCGACCAGTACGTCTGCAACTTCTCCGTCTTCCAGTCGCTCCTCGACCACTGGGCCCTCAAACAGCTCTTCCCCATCGCCCCGCTCCACCGCCTCAAGGAACGCCCCACGGTGAACGCCATCCTCGTCGACATCACCTGCGATTCCGACGGCAAGATCTCCAGCTTCATCGACCTCCAGGACGTGAAGGACTACGTGACGCTCCACCCGCTCACGAAGCAGCCCTACTACCTCGGCGTCTTCCTCACCGGCGCCTACCAGGACATCATGGGCGACCTCCACAACCTCTTCGGCCGCGTCGACGAGGTCCACGTCTTCCTGGAGAACGACGAGCCCAACGGCTTCTACATCGAGGAGTCGATCAGCGGCCACCGCATCGGCGCCGTGCTCGAGGGCGTGCAATACGACGAGGAGCTCCTCTGCCGCCAGATGAAGCGCCAGATCGACCACGCCACCCGCCGCGACCTCGTGAAACCGCGCGAGGGCGTGCGCCTCCTCGAGCATTTCGAGGCGCTCATGCGCAACCGCACCTACCTCGCGATCCAGCCGGCGAAACGCAAACCCGGCACCAAGGCCAAGAACGCCGGTTGACCGGCCGCCCTCCCCGCCCGCCGCCCGGCCGCACCCGCCGCCGCGCGCCTGGGGCGGCCCGGAATCCACCTGATGAAGTTCACGCCCGAGAAACCGCCGCTCACCGGCGAAACCCTCGCCTCGCTCACCGCCCGCCTCGCCGAACGCGGCGAACCGCCGTTCCGCGCCAGGCAGATCCTCGACTGGCTCTACAAGAAACGCGCGCGCTCCTGGGACGAGATGACCAACCTCGGCAAGCCGCTCCGCGCCTGGCTCGCCGACACCTTCGACCTCCTGCCCGCCTCCCTTGTCCTTGATCGCCAATCACAGGATGTGACCGACAAGCTCCTGCTCGAGCTCCGCGACCGCTCGTTGATCGAGACCGTCATCATCCGCGCCCCGCAGGACGGCGTGGGCCTCGACCACTCGCGCAAGACCATCTGCATCTCGACCCAGGTCGGCTGCGCCATGGGCTGCGTCTTCTGCGCCTCCGGCCTCGCCGGCCTGAAACGCAACCTCTCCGCCGGCGAGATCGTCGCCCAGCTCCTCCAGGTCTGCCACCGCGAGGACGCCCGCACCCCCCGCGCCCGCGCCGAGCTCGCGTCCTTCGACAACCTCGTCGTGATGGGCATGGGCGAACCGCTCCACAACTACGACGCCCTCCTCGCCGCCCTCACCATCCTCAACGCCGACTGGGGCCTCGGCTTCGGCGCGCGCCGCATCACCCTCTCCACCAGCGGCCTCGTCCCGCAGATCCGCCGCCTCGCCGGCGAACCGCTCGGCTTCCGCCTCGCCATCAGCCTCCACGGCGCCACCGACGAGGTGCGCCAGCGCATCATGCCCGTGAACAAGCGTTGGCCCCTCGCCGAGCTGATCCCCGCCGCGCAGGAATTCTCCCAGAAACACGGCCGCATGCTCACGCTCGAGTTCATCCTCATCGAGGATGTGAACGACTCCCTCGACCAGGCCGAGCGCCTCGCCGCCATCGCGCGCGACCTCCACGCGCACGTGAACCTGATCCCGTACAACACCGTCGCCGGCCTCGAGTGGAAACGCCCCAGCGTCGCCCGGCAGGAGAAGTTCGCCGCTGTGCTCGACCGCGCCCGCGTCTCCTTCACCCTCCGCCGCGAGAAAGGCCACGAGATCGACGCCGCCTGCGGCCAGCTCCGCCTCCGGACCGAGCGCGAACGCGAAGCCGCCGCGCCACCTCCACTGTAGGCCACCGCGCCGAGGGCGCCCGTTGCCCTCCGCAGTCGCGCCCCAAGAAATCGCTTTACCGATCAACGCATCTGCATTTCTTGATGCGTCACTCGCCATGACGCCCGATCGCCCGATCTCCGCCCTCTTCGCCGCCGGCCACCCGCTCAAGTCCGTCGAGTTCTTCCCGCCGAAGGACGACGCCGGCGTCGAGCAGCTCCGCCTCACCGCCCGCGAGATCGCGAAGCTCTCGCCCGACTACGTCTCGATCACCTACGGCGCCGGCGGCAGCACCCGCGAGCGCACCGCCCAGATCGCCCGCCAGCTCCGCGAGGAACACGGCTTCCTCACGATGGCCCACCTCACCTGCGTCAACCATACGCCCGACGAGGTCGAGCAGATCGCCGCCGCGCACCACGCCGCCGGTATCCGTAACATCATGGCGCTGCGCGGCGACATCCCGAAGGGCCTCGACGCCGCCTCCGCCTTCAGACCCGGACTGCGCTACGGCTCCGACCTCGTCGCGCTCCTCAAGCGCAACCACGCCGACCTCTGCCTCGGCGTCGGCGGGTATCCGGAAAAGCATCCCGAGGCGCCGAGCGCCGCGGTGGACTTCGACCACCTCAAGCGCAAGGTCGACGCCGGCGCCGACTTCATCGTCACCCAGCTCTTCTTCGACAACGCCGTCTACTACCGCTTCGTCGAGGCCTGCCGCGCCCGGGGCATCCACGTGCCGATCGTGCCCGGGATCATGCCCGTGCTCTCCCTCAAGCAGATCCGCCGCTTCACCGGGACCTGCGGCGCCACGCTGCCGTCGGCCCTTGGCCGCCGGCTCGAGGCCGCCGGCGACAGCGGCGACGCCGTCGAGTTCGTCGGTCTCGAATGGGCCATCACGCAGATCCGCGGCCTGCTGGCGAACCACGCCCCGGGCTACCACCTCTACGCGCTCAACCGCGCGAAGTCGGCGCTGGCGCTGGTCGCCGCGCTCGCCGCCTGACCCCGACGGTCCGGCCCGTGGGCGGCCCGGCAGTTGCGCCGCCCGCACGTTCCGCCACGGTTCAGGCTGCCCCATGAACCAACACCACAACTCCCGGCTGTTCCAGTCGGAGGTCTTTCGCATGGCGTGCCGCCAGTTCGACCTCGCGGCGGACGCCATCAACCTCGCCGCCGAGGTCCGGGCACGGGTGAAGTACCCGCGCCGCGCGATCGCCGTCTCCCTGCCGGTCCGGCGCGACGACGGCCGTATCCAGATGTTCGAGGGCTATCGGGTGCAGCACAGCCTCGCCACGGGGCCCTCGAAGGGCGGCATCCGGTTCCACCAGGACGTGACCATCGGCGAGGTCGCCGCGCTCTCCATGTGGATGAGCTGGAAGTGCGCGCTCGCCGGCCTGCCCTACGGCGGCGCCAAGGGCGGCGTGGTGGTCGACCCGCGCGAGCTCTCACCCACGGAGCTCGAGCGCCTGTCGCGCCGCTACATGCAGGAGCTCATCCCGTTTGTCGGGCCCGACATCGACATCCCCGCTCCCGACGTCGGCACCAACGAGCAGATCATGGGGTGGATGGCCGACACCTACTCGACGCACGTCGGCCATCTCGAGCCCGCTGTCGTCACCGGCAAACCGCTCTCGCTGGGCGGTTCCGCCGGTCGCCGCGAAGCCACCGGCCACGGCGTCGCGTACCTGATCCGCGCCCAGCTCGCCGCCCTCAACATCCCCGTCGAACAGGCCACTGTCGCCGTGCAGGGCTTCGGCAACGTGGGCGGCGAAACCGCGCGCACACTGGCCGAGTTCGGCGCCCGCATCATCGCCATCTCCGACTACACCGGCGGCATCCACAACCCCGCCGGCATCGACGTGAAGAAGGCGCTCGCCTACACCGCCTACAACAAGTCCCTCCGCGACTTCGCCGGCGGTGAACCGATCACCAACGAGCAGGTCCTCGAGCTCGAATGCACCGTGCTTGCCCCCTGCGCCCTCGAACGCGTGATCACCGAGGAGAACGTCCCCCGCCTGCGCTGCCGTGTGCTCGCCGAGGGCGCCAACGGCCCGACCACCAACGCCGCCGACCGGCTGCTCGAGCGCCGCCCGGAGATCGAGGTCATCCCCGATGTGCTCTGCAACGCCGGCGGCGTGATCGTCTCCTACTTCGAATGGCTGCAGAACCGTCAGCACTATTATTGGACGCGCGATGAGGTGATCGAGAAGCTGCACCGCCAGCTCGACCAGGCGCGCGAGGCGGTCGAGGCACAGAAACGGAAGATGAAGTTCAGCCGCCGCCTGGCTGCCCTCACCCTCGGGATCCAGCGCGTCGCCGACGCCAAGCTCGCCCGCGGCCTCTTCCCGTGAGCCGCGACTCCGTCGCCACACTGCCCGCGCTCACCCGCCGAACGAGCGCCAAAGCAGCCGCGCGATCGTCGCACCGACCACGACGAGGAACGCCGCGCGGATAAAGCCCGCGCCCTGGCGGATCGCCAGATGCGAGCCGAGCAGCGCGCCCGCGATGTTCGCCGCGCCCATCGTGGCGCCCACGCTCCAAAACACGCTGCCCTGCCACGCAAACCACGCGAGCGACGCGAGGTTGCTGGTGAGGTTCATCACCTTCGTGTGCCCGGTCGCCTGCGGCAGCGGGTAGCCCAGCAGCACCACGAATCCCATCGTCCAAAACGATCCCGTGCCCGGGCCGAAGAAGCCGTCGTAGAAACCCAGCGCCGCGCCGCCGCCCACGCCAAACAACGCCACACGCAGCCGCGCGCTTGTGCGTTTCTCTCCAATTTTCGGTGACAGGAGCACATAGGTGAAGATCGCCACCAGCAGCCACGGAATCACGCGCACCAGCAGGTCGGCCGGCAGGCGCGACACGCACCACGCTCCGGCGAAAGCGGCGAGTCCCGTCGCCGCGATGCCGGTGGCCAACCCCTCCCCGGAAACGCAGCCGCGCCGGGCATAGTTGGCCGCAGCGAAAGTCGTCCCGAGGGCCGACTGCAGCTTGTTCGTCCCCAGCGCCAGATGCGGCGGCAACCCGGCCGCGAGCAACGCCGGCAAGCTGATCATCCCGCCGCCACCCGCGATCGAGTCGACGAATCCGGCCGCGAATCCCGCGGCAGGAAGGATCCAATACGACGAAATTGTCGGCGCGAATTCGATGGGCGGAGCGAACCGGAGCGTACCCGCCGGGGGCAAGCGAGTTCCCCTGGGCGCCCGCGGCGATTTCGCTGGCGGCATGAATCCCGATGCGATGCGCTCCCCGGGACGCCGGCCCTCCAGTCGGGCGGCGCCCGCAACGTGAGGATCAACCGCTATCTCGCCGCCTGTGGCCTCGGCTCGCGCCGGGCCGTCGAACAACTCGTGCTCGACGGCCGGGCCTCCATCGCGGGCGCCGTGGTACGTGATCTCGGCGCCCAAGTCGCCGAGGGCGCCATCGTCACCGTCGACGGCCGCCGCGTCTCGCCGCCGACGCTCGGCCGCGTGTTCCTCTTCCACAAGCCCGTCAACGTCATGACCACGAAGGTCGATCCCGCGGGCCGGCGCACCATCTACGATCTGCTGCCGGCGGGGTTCGAACGTTACGCCTACGCCGGTCGCCTCGACTTCGCCTCCCGCGGTCTGCTCGTGCTCACCGACGACGGCGAGCTGCTGCATCGACTCACCCATCCGCGCTGGGACCACCCGAAGCGTTACCTTGTCGAACTCGACGCGCCGCTCTCGCCGGCGGATCTCGTGCGCATTCGCGACGGCAGCATCGAGCTGCCCGATGAACTGCCGCTCAAGCCGGTGGCCGTGCAAGCCGAGGCCTGCCAGGTCCAACTCGAACTGCGCGAGGGCCGCAACCGCCAGATTCGGCGCATGATGGAGATGCTCGGCCGCCAGGTGCTCGATCTCTGCCGCGTGTCGGTCGGTTGCTGGACCCTCGGCTCGCTCGCGCCCGGCGCCTGGCGCGAGTTGGCCCCGACCGAGATCGACCCCATGCGGGTGCTGCTCGGACTGCCGCCCACGCGAGCGACCGCGGCACCCGGCGCTGCGCCGTCTCCGGCACCGTCGCCCCGGGCGCGCCGCTGAGCACCTGTCCGGAACCGGGCGATCCGTGCCAGCCTCAGCCGGCGGCCGGTCGCTGTAGATAGTCGCCGATCGCGCGCGCGGCCCGTTTGCCGTCGCCCATCGCGAGAATGACCGTGGCCGCGCCGCGCACGATGTCGCCGCCGGCAAACACGCCCGGGAGGCTGGTCATGCCCTCGGTGTCCGTCTCGATGTTCCCGCGCCGGTTGAGCTTCAGCTCCGGGCAGGTGGCGGTGAGCAGCGGGTTGGCCCGGGTGCCGATCGCCACGACGACCACGTCGCACTCGATCACAAACTCCGATCCCGGGATCGCCACGGGGCTCCGGCGGCCGGAGGCGTCCGGCTCGCCGAACTGCATGCGCACGCACTTCAGCCCGGTGACCCACTTCTTGTCGTTGCCGAGCACCTCGAGGGGGGCGACGAGCAGCTCGAAGTTCACGCCCTCCTGTTGGGCGTGGTGCACCTCCTCCACGCGCGCCGGCATCTCGGCCAGCGTGCGCCGGTAGACGATGCTCGCGACCTCGGCGCCGAGGCGCTTCGCGGTGCGCACCGCATCCATGGCGACGTTGCCGCCGCCGACCACGACCACCTTGCGGCCGACCAGCACGGGCGTGTCGGCCGCCGGGAACTCGTAGGCGGCCATGAGGTTCACGCGGGTGAGATACTCGTTCGCCGAATACACGCCCTTCAGGTTCTCGCCCGGGACGTTCATGAAGACCGGCAGGCCGGCGCCGTTGGCGATGAACACCGCGTCGAAGCGCTCGCGCAGCTCGGGCAGCGTGTACGTGCGGCCCACGATCACGTTGCACTCGATGTCGACGCCCGCGTCGCGCAGGCGTTGCACCTCCAGGTCGACGATCTTCTTCGGCAGGCGGAACTCGGGGATGCCGTAGACGAGCACGCCGCCGGGCTGGTGCAGCGCCTCCAGCACGGTCACCGCGTGTCCTTGTTTCGCCAATTCACCGGCGGCAGTGAGGCCCGCCGGGCCGGCGCCGACCACCGCCACCTTCTTGCCTGTCGGGGGCACGGGAGCGGGCTTCGCTCCGTTGCGGTGCTGCAGCGCCCAGTCGGCCACGTAGCGCTCGAGGTAGCCGATCGCCACCGGCTTGCTCTTCACGCCGCGGATGCACTCGACTTCGCACTGCGTCTCCTGCGGGCACACGCGCCCGGTCACGGAGGGCAGCGCGTTGTCGCCGAGCAGGCTCTGCGCGGCGGCGGCCAGGTCGCCCTCGGCGATGTGGCCGATGAAGCGCGGGATGTTCACCCGCACCGGGCAGCCCTGCACGCACTTCGGATCCTTGCACTGGATACAGCGCTCGGCCTCCAACAGCGCGAGCTGCTCGTCGAAGCCGAGGTTGACCTCCTTGAAATTCGTGGAGCGGGCCAGGGCGTCCTGCTCGGGCATGATCTGGCGCTGGATCGCCATGCGCTCCTTCGGGGAAAGCTTCTTCTCCATGGTCGTGGGGAAACGGGGGTTACTCTTGCAGACCGATGCGGCAGTTCTCCCCGCAACGCGCGGTGGCCTCCTGCTCCTGCGGACGATAGGTGGTGAGGCGGTCGGCGAGCAGGTCGAAGTCGACCTTGTGGCCGTCGAATTCGGGACCGTCGACGCAGGCGAACTTCGTCTCGCCGGCGACCTCGACGCGGCAGCCGCCGCACATGCCCGTGCCGTCGACCATCACCGGGTTGAGCGAGACGATGGTGTGCACGCCGAACGGCTTCGTGATGTTCGCCACCGCCCGCATCATCGGCACCGGGCCCACGGCGTAGACGATGTCGATGCCGCCGGCGGCGAGCAGCTCCTTGGCGGCGTCGGTCACGAAACCCTTGCGGCCATAGCTGCCGTCGTCGGTGCAGACGACGACCTCGCCGAGCTGCTTCAGTTCCTGTTCGAAAATCACCCACTCCTTCGAGCGGCCGCCGATCACACTCACGACCGAGACCCCGCGACGCGAGAGCCCCTGCGCAATCGGATGGACGACCGCCGTGCCCACGCCACCGCCGACGCAGAGCGCGCGCCCCTTCTCGATGAGCTCGGTCGGCACGCCCAGCGGGCCGGAGACGTCGCGAATCGAATCGCCCGGCTGCAACGCCACCAGCTCCTTCGTGCTCTTCCCGACCGATTGGATCACGAGCGAGATCGTGCCCGCCTCCGGGTTCGCATCGGCGATCGTGAGCGGGATACGCTCGGCCCGCTCCGCCCGGCGCACGATGACAAACTGGCCGGGTTGGCGGATCTGCGCGATGCGCGGCGCCTCGAGATCGAGACGGGTGACGTTGGGGCTGAGCTGAGTGCGGGCGACGATGCGATGCATGGGAAAAGACCGGGAGCCGGCCACCGTAACGGTCGGAAACCGGCACACAAGCACCGTCCGCCGGGGAGATTCCCTCCGTCGTGCTCTCGCCTTGGAAGGCAAAAAGGCCCCGGTTTTCACCGGGGCCCGGATCATTGGCTGGCGCGGATCGCTCCGGGAATCAGCGCTTCACCGCCTCGACTTCGTCCTCGTCGTCCTCCGCGGCCGCGGAGTCGTCGGTCGCCGCGGCAGCCTTCTCGGCGGCCTTGGCCTTCTTCCGCTCGGCCCGCTGCTCCCGGCGTTTCGCCAGATCGGACTGGCGCACCGACTCCTCGTCGGGATCCAGCACACCGTTTTTGTTCGCATCGTACTTGGCGAGGCGCTTGGCCTCCGCCTTGGCGGTCCGGTCGGCCTTCATCGCGGCGATCTCGGCCTGGTCGAGCTGCCCGTCCTTGTTCGTGTCGTACTGCTCGTTGCGGTGGTTGACCCCGCGCGGCTTCTCGGCCGCGGACGAGGATTCGGCGGCGGCGCTCAGGGGGAACAGGGTCGCGGCCAGCATCCACGCGGCGCACCCGGCAGCTATCATTGGAGAACGTTTCATCTGCGTTTGAGTTAGGGTTGACGCAGGGGGCTCCGGAAACCTGCCGGCCGCCGCCGGCAACCGCAAGCCCGAGTTCACGCTGCCACCGGAAATCGGCGACAACGACGCTCCGGCTTTGACCTCCGGCCCGCGGGTTCGCAGGATCCGGCACCTCCCCGTGATCCCCTATCGCATCGAGACGCTGTTCCAGCACGAGCCCTGGGCCAACAAGGTCCTGTTCGGCGCCACCATCGCCACGAGCCTGGCGATCCAATGCGGGGCATTCCCGGAGGAGACGGTCCGCCAGTATTTCGTCTGGGGCGACGGAAGCCCGCTGGCGCTGCTCGGCTACATGTTCGCGCATGGCGGGATCCTCCACCTCGCGGGAAACATGGTGTTCTTGTGGGTCTTCGGCGACGCCGTCTGCGCCACGGTCGGAAACTGGGCCTACCTCGCGCTCTATCTGAGCTTGGGCGCCTTCGCGGGGCTCGTGCACCAGCTCGTCGGAGGCGGCCCGGTCATCGGGGCGAGCGGAGCGATCACCGGCGTGGTCGGAATCGCGGTCGCATTCTATCCCGGGAACAAGGTCAACCTGTTCTACTGGCTCGGGATGATCCCCCGCACCGGCCGTATCTGGCTCTGGGCGATCGCCTTGTATTGGACGTTTTGGGATATCGTCGGCGCCGTCTTCGGCTTCGGGCAGGTCGCCTACTGGGCGCACCTGGGCGGCACCGCCGCTGGCCTCGCCACCGGTCTCCTGCTGCTCGCGTGCGGGCGCGTGCAACTGACGGAGTTCGACGACGGCTCGCTGCTCGACTTCTTCCTCCGGCGCGAACCGCCCCACCGGATCCGGGCCGCCCAGTCGGACGTGTATGCCGAACTGCGTCGCGCCGAGCTGGCGTTCGCCTCGGCGGAGGCGCCGGTGGTCCGCCCGGCGCACGACCGCGTGGGCGTGCCGCCAGCGGCCGTCGCGGACCGCCGCGCCGCGCCCCTTCTCCAGCACGTCGCTTCGTCCGGCCCGTCTCACCCGGAACCGCTGCTCTCGCAGCCGACGATCGTCACGATCCAGCCGGTGGTGGCGTCCGTCCCCGCTCCGCGCCTGCGGACGGGGGCGCTGCCCAATGTCCGCTACTTCGTCTACGATCGGCAGAGCCGCCACGGTCCGCTCAGCCGGGCCGAACTGATCCTGATGCTCGCCGGCGCGCCGGACACCACGGGATGGTGGTTCTGGGGCGAAGGGATGCCCGATTGGCAGGCGGTCGAGACGCTGAGCGCCGCCCCCAAACGCAGCTCGTACCGGCTGGCGCAGCCTGTGGCTGGCTAGGCCCGAGCCGGCACGGTCAGAGGTCCGGCGGCACGGTGCCGAGCGACTCTTCCATCGTCGAGAGCCCCTCCCGGACCTTCAGCATGGAATCCTGGTGGAGGGTCTTCATGCCGTTGCGCATGGCGATCTTCTTGAGCTCCGCGGTCTCGAGGCCCTTGTTGATGCCCTCGATCAGCTCCTCGGACACGATCATCAGCTCGTGGATACCCACCCGCCCCTTGTAGCCGGTGCCGCCGCACTTCGGGCAGCCGCGGGGGTTCGCCCGGAAGATCGGTCCGCTCCAGCCGATGGCGTTCTCCAGGATCTCCTTCTCGCGGGGAATCGGATCGTGCGGCATCTTGCAGACCTTGCAGACGCGGCGCATGAGGCGCTGCGCGCAGACGCACAACAGCGACGAGGAGATCATGAACGGCTCGATCCCCATGTCCGTGAGGCGGGCGATCGTGCTCGGCGCGTCGTTGGTGTGCAGGGTGGACAGCAGGAGGTGGCCGGTGAGCGCCGCCTCGACGGCGATGTCCGCCGTCTCCTTGTCGCGAATTTCGCCGACGAGCACGATGTCGGGGTCCTGGCGGAGGAAGGCGCGGAGCGCGGCGGCGAAGGTCAACCCGATCTGCCGGTGCATCTGCATCTGGTTGATGCCGGCCAGCGTGTATTCGATCGGATCCTCCGCGGTGCGGATCACGAGCTCGGGGCTGTTGATCTCGTTGAGCGCGGAATAGAGCGTCATCGACTTGCCGGAGCCGGTCGGGCCGCAGTGCAGGATCATGCCGTACGGCTGCCGGATCACCTCCCGGTACTTGGCGAGGTTCTCGTCGGAGAAGCCGAGCATCGGCAGCGGCAACGTCGACTTCTGCTTGTCGAGGATACGCATGACCACGCCCTCGCCGTGGTTGAGCGGCGCGGTCGAGACACGGAGGTCGATGTCGATGTTCTTGCGGGTGAAATTCTTGAATACGATGCGCCCGTCCTGCGGCAGCCGTCGCTCGGCGATGTCGAGGTTGCACATGATCTTCAGGCGGGCGACGAGCGCCGGGCCGACCTTGGCCGGCAGCCGCAGCTTCTCCTGGCAGTTGCCGTCGATCCGGTAGCGGACGACGACCTCCTTCTCCCACGGCTCGACATGGATGTCCGACGCACCGGAGAGATAGGCGTCCTCGATGATGCGGTTCGCGAGCTGGATGATCGGGGCCGACTCCTCCGAGGTGCTGTCCTGCCCCTCGAGCTCCTTCTCCACCTCCTGGAACTCGACGCCGATCTTGCCGACGACGTCCTCGAACTGCTGGCTCTCGCGGTTGGCGTCGGCGGCGAGCTTGTCGCGAATGTCCTTCTCGATGCTGAGCAGACGCACGACGCGTTTGCCCGTGATCTCGCCGATCTTCGCGGTGACGCTCAGCTCGAACGGGTTCGCCAGCGCGACGATGATGGTGTCGCCCACCTGCCCGACCGGCAGCACGAGGTTCTGCTGGCAGAATGCGCGGTCGAGCTTCTCGAAGGTCGCGGGGTTGATCTTGTAGCGGCCCACGAGGAAAGGCGCGATGCCGTACGCGCGCGACTTGCCCAGCAGGATCTGGAACGGCGTGAGGCGGTACTCCTTCTGGAGCATCTGGTCGAGCGCCTCGCCCGGCAGGTCCTGCGGGGTCGCGACGATCGCGGCGCTCTGTTCGCCCGTCAGGCGGCCCATTTCCTCGAGCTTCTCGATCAGCAAAGTTTGGAGACGTCCGAGCGGCATGGCGGATCAGTTGGCGCGGAGCCCGGAGCCCTCGTTCTCGCGCTCGAGCGTGAGTTTGCGGAGGAAGTCGTTGATGTTCTCCATGCTCGTCACGAACCAGAGGATCGGCGTCTCGAGCTGCCGCTCCCAGAACGAGCGCACCGCCGGGCTCAGGTAGTAGGCGGTCGCGATGAAATGGGTGCCCTCCTCCACATCGAACGGCACGGTCCAGGTGGCGGCGCAGGCGTCGAGGTCGAGCTTCTTGCGCAGGTCGTAGGGCTGGTCGTAGCTGCCCAGGTCGACCATGCCGAGCCCCATCTCCTCGACCTCGTAGGTGAGGAGCTGCTCCTCGGTGAGGGCCTGGTTCTCGTACACGAGGATGTGCAGAAGCGAGACGTTCTCGTTCTTCTCGTCCGCCGTGAGCTCGAGCAGCCGTTCGTTGGCCGTGTCGAGCGCCTCGATCGTGATCAGGTTGTGGTCGACCAAGCTGGATCCGAGCGCGCGGTTGGCGCGCATCATCATTGGCCGGTGGTCAGACATGGTGGGTAACGAAGCGAGAAGGAGGGACCTCCGAGGGTGGGCGCGCAGGCCGCGGGCCGACAAGCCCGGAGTTGCGCGGGGCCATCAGCGCGCCGTCCGTTTCTTGGCCGGAGTCTTCGCCGCGGGCTTCTTCCGCCGCGCGGCAAACGTCCGCGACGCCTTCCCCCCGTGGCGCACGCGATGGAGCAGCTCCAGCTTGAGCTCCGTCAGACCGGCCTCGTCCAAGCATGAGATCTCCATGACGTCGACCTTGTGGCGGCGCCGGAACAGCCGGAGATTGGCCGCGGCCTCCGGGAGGTCCATCTTGTTGGCCGCGACCAGGCGCGGCTTGTCCAGCAGAGTGGGATCGTAGAGCTCCAGCTCCTTCAGCAGGTTCGCGAAATCCTCGCGGGGATCGCGGTTGTCCACTCCGGCCATGTCGACGATGAACAGCAGCAGCGCACAGCGCTCGATATGGCGCAGGAAACGGTGCCCCAGCCCGCGGTTCTCGTGCGCCCCCTCGATGAGACCGGGCACATCCGCGAGCGTGATCCGCTCGAACTGGTCCGGGAAGGTGATCACGCCCACCTGCGGCTGCAGTGTCGTGAATGGGTACGCCGCCATCTTCGGGTGGGCGTTCGTGATGTGGTTGGTGAGCGAGCTCTTGCCCGCGTTCGGGTAACCGACGAGCCCCACATCGGCGATGCTCTTCAACACGAGCCGGTAGATGCCGTGCTCGCCCGGCAATCCCGGATTGGCGCGCCGCGGTGCGCGGTTGGTCGAGGTCTTGAAATGGATGTTGCCCCAGCCGCCGGTGCCGCCCTTGCAGAGCACCAGCTTCTGGCCGTCCTCGGTGATCTCACCCACCAGTTCGCCGGTCTCCTCGTTGGTCACGACCGTGCCAAGCGGGACCTTCAGGATCGCGGGACGCCCGCCGGCGCCGTTCTGGTCCTTGCTCCGGCCGTTCTCGCCGTTGCCGGCCTCCCAGTGCGGCTTGAACTTGAAGTCGACCAGATTGTTCACGTCGACATCGCCCTCCAGGATCACATCGCCGCCCTGGCCGCCGTCACCGCCGTTCGGCCCGCCGAACGGGATGAACTTCTCGCGGCGGAAGCTCGCGCAACCGTTTCCGCCGTCGCCGGCGCGGGCCTTGATCACTGTTTCGTCGACAAACATGGCCGCAGCATGGAACGCCCGCCGCCCCGCGCACAACTGCAATGCATCCCGCCCCGGAAGAACCTGCTCGACGCCGCCCCGCGGGCGGATTCCTTTCGATCCACGCATGCATCCTTGGCTTCGCCCCCTCGTGCTCGGTCTCATGCTCGCGCTCGCCGGCTGCTCGTCGGTCGAATACGCCGTGAAGGAACGCTTCGGGATCCACAAACGCGACATCCTCGTGGCGCGGGTCCAGGACGCCCGCCAGGCGCAAGCGTCCGCCCGGCAGCAGTTCGCCAGCGCGCTCGAGCACTTCCTCGCCGTCACGGGTACCGACGGCGGCCCGCTGGCCGAGCGCTACGGCAAGCTCCAGCGCGAACTCACCCGCTGCGAGTCGCGCGCCGGCGCCGTCCGCACCCGCATCGGCGAGATCGAGCAGGTCTCCCGGGCCCTCTTCCGCGAGTGGCGCCGCGAGCTCGACACCTACAAGGACCCGCACCTGCGCGACGCCAGCCAACGGCAGCTCGCCGCCACCGAAGAACGCTACACCGCCCTCTCCGCCGCGTTGCACCGCACGACCGCCATGATGGACCCCGTGCTCGACCGGTTCCGCGACCAGGTGCTGTTCCTGAAACACAACCTCAACGCGAGCGCGATCGCCCAGCTCGACAGCAACCACCGTCAGATCGAGCTCGAGGTCGGCGACCTTATCCGCGAAATGGAGACATCGATCCGCGAGACGGACGCCTTCCTTTCCGCCATCCCGCCGGCGAGCGACTGACGGCCACGGGTCGCACGCGCGCTGCCTCAACGTTTGGCGACGTCCCCCGCCCCGAGCACGCCCTTCACGCAATCGATCAGCTCGGTCGCCGTGAACGGCTTGATCAGGTACGCCCGCGCCCCCAGCTCGCGGCCGAGACTCTGCGCCTCCGGCGAGGCGCACCCGCTCACAATCACCACCGGCACGCGGTCCAGACCGTCATAGTCGCGCAGCAGGTCGATGAAGCTGTAGCCGTTCACATCCGGCAGCAGCAGATCCAGCAGCACGAGGTCGGGCCGCTGCGCCTGCATCGCCGCCAAGGCCGCCGCGGCAGTGCTCGCCACCTCGACCCGGTAACCGGCGAAACCCAGCGCGCGCCGGACCGCCTCGGCCGAGAGATGCTCGTCTTCAACACACAGGATCAGTTTCGACATGGGGTATGGGCTCACCGCCGGAATGGGGATGCCGTTGTCGCCGTCGGGGAATCCGTGCCAGCAAGGGCACCGAGCCGAGGGCGACTTCGGTCGTTTCCAGCTATTGGGGTTGCCCTTCAGGAAACCCCAACCAGCCCCGGAGGCAACGCGTTTCCACCCTGCGCCGGAAGCCCCGCCTTCGGCGGCCGGGAAAACAAAGACCGGCCTCTCCGTATCAGGAAAGGCCGGCCATGAAATTGGGTGCAGGGCTGGGATTTGAACCCAGGACCTTCAGGTTATGAGC
>JAEZSJ010000332.1 GCA_023443985.1 Verrucomicrobiota bacterium
GATCCGCCCCGCCGCATCGCCGGCGACGGCCCGCCCGCCGGCCGACCGGCAGCGGCGCCCCTTTCGGGACGCGTTCTTCCGGACCCGTCGACGCCGTTCCCCCGAGGGAAACTCCGGCCCGCGCCAAGCCGGCCAGAAAACCCTTGGCAGCACCCGCGAAACTCCTTTGCGTGCACCCCCGATGTCCACTCGGCCCACCGGAATTCTCGCATTGGAAGATGGCAGCGTCTACCGCGGCCTGGCCTTCGGCGCGCGCGCGACCATCGCTGGCGAAGCGGTGTTCAACACGAGCATGACCGGCTATCAGGAGATCCTCACCGATCCGTCCTACTTCGGTCAGATCGTCACGATGACCGCGCCTCAAATCGGCAACTACGGCGTCAACTTCGAGGACGAGGAGTCCGGCCGGCCGCAGGTCGCCGGTTTCGTCGTGCGCGAGCTCAGCCCGATCACGAGCAACTGGCGCAGCCGCCTCTCCGTACACGAGTACCTGCTCAAGCACGGCATCCCCGGCCTGCAGGATGTCGACACGCGCGCCATCACCAAGAAGCTCCGCGTCGACGGCGCCATGCGCTGCTGCCTCTCGACCGAGGATATTTCCGACTCCGATGCGATCGCCCGCGCCCGGGCCCGCGCCAGCATCGTCGGGGCCGATTATGTGAAGGATGTCACCTGCGCCCAATGCTTCACTTGGAATCCGCAGGACCCGACGAACATCGCCTACCTGCCGGCCGGGACCTCGCTGGGCTCGTACCCCGTGCCGGAGAAGCGCTTCAAGGTCGCCGCCTTCGACTTCGGCGCCAAGCACACGATCTTCCGCAAGCTGGTCCGCCACGGGTTCGATGTGCAGGTGCTGCCCGCCACCGCCACGGCCGCCCAGGTCAGGGAGCTCAACCCCGACGGTCTCTTCCTCTCCAACGGTCCCGGCGACCCGGCCGCCCTCGCCTACGTGCACGGCACCGTGCGCGAGCTCCTGCCGAACTACCCGACCTTCGGCATCTGCCTCGGCCACCAGATGATCACGCATGCGCTCGGCGCGAGCACGTTCAAGCTGAAGTTCGGCCACCGCGGCGGCAACCAGCCGGTGAAGAACCTTGAGACCGGCAAGGTCTCCATCACCTCGCAGAACCACGGCTTCGCCGCCGATCCTGCGTCGTTGGAGAAAGCCGGCGCAGTCGTCACCGAGGTGAACCTCAACGACGGCACCGTCGAGGGCCTGCGGCACAAGACCCTGCCGGTGTTCTCCGTCCAATACCACCCCGAAGCCGCCCCGGGGCCGAACGACGCCGACCCTCTCTTCCTCGACTTCTACCGGCTGATCGAGGCCCGCAAAGCCGGCAAGATCTGATCACCCCTTCGCCCGTTTCCGTCATCTCCACGCCCGCCGGATGGATCCGGCGGGCGTCTTGTTTCTGCCGCCGGTCCAAAACAGAGCCCGCCACCGGCGAACCGGGAGCGGGCTCAGGCGCTTCCTCGAGCGACGGGAACGCTCGGATCAGAGATCGCGGAAGAAACTGTCGGGGCCGTCCGCCTTCGCGGACTTCGCGGTATTCACCGGAGCCTTTCCCGCGGGCCGGGCGGCGCGCGGCGCCGGCGACGGCTGCGCCGCGGTGGGCACGGCCGCCGGCGAAATCTTCGGATGGGCCGCCGGGGCGGTCGCAGCCACCGGCGACCTGGTCGCCGGCTTCGCGATCGTCGGGACGGCAGTTGCCGCCGCCTCCGCCGAGGTGTGCACCATCCGGTTTAGTTCGTTGACCGCCTCGCGCAGGCGGTCCGCCTGGGCCTGGAGCTCAGCGGAGGAGCTCGCCGTCTCCTCGGCGCTCGCCGAGTTCGACTGCGTGATATGGTCGATCCGGGCGATCTCGGCATTGATCGTCTCGATGCCCTGGCTCTGCTGCTTCGCGGCATCGGCGATCTCCTGGATCATCGTATCGAGTTTCCGGGCCCGCTGGGTGATCTCGTTGAAGTTGTTGCCCACGCGCTCGCTGAGCCGGATGCCGTGCTCGCTGCGCTGGTTGGAGTTTTCGATCTTGGCGGCGGTCTCGCGGGCGGCCTCGGCGCTCCGGTGCGCGAGGTTGCGCACCTCCTCGGCGACCACGGCGAACCCCGCGCCGGCCTCGCCCGCGCGGGCGGCCTCGACGGCGGCGTTGAGGGCGAGGATGTTCGTCTGGAAGGCGATCTCGTCGATGGTCTTGATGATCTTCGTGATCTCGGCGCCGGCCGACTTGATCGAGTCCATCGCCTCCTTCATCGCCTTCATGTCGTCGGAACCATGATCGGCGGCCTTGCGGGTCTCGCCGGCCATGAGGCGGGCGCTTTCGGTGTGTTCCGCGGTGCGTTTGATCATGCTGCCCATCTCGACCAGCGAGGAACTGGTCTCCTCGAGCGAGGCGGCCTGCTGGCAGGAACCGTCCGCCATCGCCTGGCTGGCGCTGCTCACCTGACGGGATGCGGCCGCGGTGCGATCGCTGCCCTCCTTGAGCACGGCCGCGACGTGGGCGATCGGGCGGGTCACGCTGCGCACGATGAAGTAACCGGCCACCGAGCCGAAGATCAGACCCAGCACGCTCAACCCGAGCACGAGCTTCTCGTTCCGCGCCTGGGCGGTGGTCGTCGTCGACTGCAGGTTCTGCCGGCGTTGGGCAAGCATCTGGTTGAGGCGAAGAATCCGGGTGCTGAAATCCGCCGCCGCCACCTTCATCTCCTGCTCGTAGAGGACCCGGCTGCGCGCCACGGTCTCGCTGACCTTCGCGAGGCCCTTGAGCAGATTCTCGGAGTCCGCGATCGCCGATTTCAGCGCGTTGCGGCGCTCCGGATCCTTGAACGTGGCGTCGAACTCCTCCATCTCGGCGATCTCCTTGTCGATCGCCTTGGCGGACTCGATCAACTGGGCGAGCGAGCGCCCCGCCGCGGCGGACTGCTCCGGGTCCGAGGTGAGGAGAAATTGGTTCACCCGCATCAGGCCCTCGAAGAAGGCCTGCAGACTGGACGAGGCCTTGAACGACGCGCTCATGTCGCCGCTGTCGCGGGCCTTGACCAGGACCAGCTGCAGCGCCTTCTGGATACGTTCCGCCGCGGGGCGGGTCGCCACCTCGAACAGGTCGCGCTCCTCGCGGAGGCGGACCATCTCCTGGAACTGCGTCTCGCTTTTGCCGAAGAGCTGCTCGGACTCATTCAGCAGCGCCTGGGCGTCGGTGTCGATGTCCCGGCCGTTCATCTGCGCGAAATTCGCACGCATCTGTCGCGCGTGTTCGGCGAAGGCGGCGGCATCCTCCTTCGCGCCGCTGACCTGGAACGCGCTCACGGTCCGCAGCAGGTCCTTCATCGAAAGATCGAGGTCCATGGCGCGGGCGGCCAAGTCGGCGCCCTCGGCGGTCTGGGTGAGGGCGCGGCCGGAGCGGCCAAGCGCGAAGTACGCGGTCGCCGCCACCAGACACAGAAGCAACATGACAACGCCGATCCCGGCGGACATGCGCCTCCCGACTGTGAAGTGTGAGCTGTTCATGTTCGAAGATGCATTGAGGGTCAGTTGATCGAGAACTTCACCGGCACAACCACCTGCACGGCTACCGGCTTGCCGTCCTTCTTCGCCGGCTCGAACTTCCACCGCGACACCGCATCCAGCGCGGGCTCCTCGAACTCCGGCCGGGTGCTCTTCTTCACCACCGGGTTCTGCACTGCACCGTTCTCGTCGACAGTGATGGAGACGGTCACCATGCCGCTGACGCCCTCGCGTTTCAGCTCTTTGGGGTAGGTCGGGGGCACGGTCTTGGTGGGCATCGGCGGCTCGTCGAACTTCGACTCTTGGGCGAAACAGGCCGAGCCGAGGAGCACACCGACACAAACAAGGATCACTCGGAACAGGAGTGTGGGGTTCATTCTGAATAGGGGGTTGTGGGTTTTGGGGTGCCTCGTGATTGGCACATCGTCTCCTTCTCCCGTCGACTTGAGGGAAAAAACACGGCGCAAATCCGCTCCGGCACCGGTGGACCGGGGGAGATTCCCCATAAAACAACAGGGCCGCGCGTCGGCGGCCCTGTGAATCATCCCGGGAACCGTATGGCCCGGATCACTGCGCGTTGAAGCGGATCGGCAGAACCACCGAGACGGCGACCGCCTGGCCCGCCTTGCGGGCCGGCTTGAACTTCCAGTGGGAGACCGCCTCGATCGCGGCCTGCTCGAAACCGGCATGCGAGCTCTTCGCCACGACCGCCTTGGCCACATTGCCGCTCTCGTCGATCGTCACGTTGATGCTGACCAGACCGGAGACGCCCTCGCGCTTCAACTCCTGCGGATACGCAGGGGCGCGGGTCTGCACCGGCGTCGGCGCTTCGTCGAACGCACTCTCCGCCCGGGCGGCGGCCGGGCCGAGAAGAATCACGGAAGTGAGAAGGAGGGTTTTCAGGAGGGACTTGGTATGCATTGGGAATCGGCGCCGCGACGGATTGCCCCGCGGCGCCGCCGGTATCGCGTGGCGCCTCTTCGACTTTAGCGCCAAACCCGCCCGCCCCCCGAAAATGAGGGAGCGAAGCCGCCCCGCCTCAGGCGAAACACCCAGCTCCGCAAAACGCCCTCAGCGCGCGGCTCCGCCGCCGAGCAGCTGGTCGAAACGCGCGGCATCGTCGGGCGTGTCCACGCCCACGCTCGGGTCTTCCGTGAGACCCACCGCGATCGCGGCGCCGTTCTCGAGCGCCCGCAGCTGCTCAAGCTTCTCGAGTTGCTCGAGCCGGCCGGGCCGCAGCGTCGTGAAACGCTCCAGAAACTCCGCGTGATAGGCGTACAGCCCGAGGTGCTTGTAACACGGGTTCGCCTGCAACCACGCCTCGTCCACCGCGCCGGCCCGGTCCCGCGCGAACGGGATGGGCGCGCGGGAGAAATACAGCGCCCGCCCCGCCTCGCTCACCACCACCTTCACCTGGTTGGGATTCGCGAAATCCTCCGGGCGCTGGAACCGCGTCGCCAGGGTCGCCAGCGGCGCCTCGCCGCCGATCAGCCCGGCCAGCGCCTGCAGCTGCGCCCGGCTCACCAGCGGCTCGTCCGCCTGTACATTGATCACCCGCCGCGCGCCCACCGCGCGGTTGGCCTCCGCCAGCCGGTCGGTCCCGCTCTGATGACGCACCGAGGTCATGATCGTCCGGAAACCGTGGGGCTCGAGCACCCCGGCCAGCAGCGGATCGTCGACCGCAAAAAAGAGCGGCAGCTCCGGCATCTGCGCCGTGATCCGCTCCGCCACCCAGCGCAGCAACGGTTTGCCGCGGATCGGGTGGAGCAGCTTCCGGGGGAAGCGCGTCGATTCGAGACGACAGGGAACGATGATCGCGAGCTCGGTCATGCGGCAGAGATTTTTTTGACGTTGCCAGTGCCGGGCGAGTCATAGGGAATCCGGATCGCTCGCGCCAATCGCAAAGCCGCCGACAATGGAAAACAACGCCACACCCGCCGCCGCTGCCCAGCACGTCAAAGTGCTCACGGTGCAGAACAAGATGGGCATCCACGCCCGTCCCGCGGCGATGATCGTGCGGATCACCAACAAGTTCAAAGCCGACGTGCTGGTCGAGCGCGATGAGGAGCAGGTCAACGGCAAGAGTATCATGGGGCTCATGATGCTGGCCGCCGGCAAGGGCTCCGCCCTCAAGTTCATCGTCACCGGCGCCGACGCGCCGGCGATGCTCGGCGAGCTCGAGGCGCTCTTCACCCGCAAGTTCGACGAGGTCTAGCCGCCGCCGGGTCGCCACGTTCCGGCGACAATTTCCGGCCACCTCCCCACCCCGGGCCCGACCGCGCCGGTGCACAGGAAAAGACGCGCCGTTCGCCCCGCGAACGTGTTCCGCTAACGTCTGCGCATGCTCCCTACCCTGCGCGATGTCAGGGCCGCCGCGCGACGCATCGCCGACGGCATCGTCTGCACCCCCTGCCCCGAGTCGATCCCGCTCGGTGAGATCGTCGGTTGCCGCCTCTTCTGCAAGCTCGACAACTTCCAGCGCACCGGCTCGTTCAAGGAGCGCGGCGCGCGCAACGCCCTCCTGCTCCTGCCCGCCGCGCAGCGCCGCCGCGGCGTGATCGCCGCCTCCGCGGGAAACCACGCGCTCGGCCTCGCCTACCACGGCCGCCTGCTGCGCATCCCGGTGACCGTCGTGATGCCGGCCTACGCCCCGCTGATCAAGATCAGCACCTGCCGCCGCCTGGGCGCGCAGGTCGTGCTCGAGGGCACCACGTTCGCGGAAGCCCGCGCCCACGCCGAGGTCCTCGTAACACGCCACGGATACACCTACATCAACGGCTACGACGACCCCGCGGTGATCGCCGGCCAGGGCACCCTCGGGCTGGAGATCCTGCAGCAGATCCCCGCCCTCGACGCGGTCGTCGTCCCGGTCGGCGGCGCCGGCCTGGTCGCCGGCGTCGCGCTCGCCCTCAAGTCCCTGCGGCCGCGCGTGCAGGTGATCGGGGTGGAGTCGCGCGCCACCGCGAGCTTCTCCGCCGCCCTGCGTGCCCACCATCCGGTGACAACCGCCCCGCGGCCGACGCTCGCCGACGGGCTCGCCGTGTCGCAGGTGGGCGGCCACGCCTTCGCCCTCGCCCGTGATCGTGTCGATCGCGTGGTGGTGGTCGACGAGCGCTGGATCTCGCTCGCCGTGCTCCGGATGCTCGAGCTCGAGAAGACCGTGGTCGAGGGCGCGGCCGCCGCCCCGCTGGCCGCCTGCCTCTCCGGCCAGCTCGCCGACCTCCGCGGCCGCAAGGTCGTGCTCGTCTGCAGCGGCGGCAACATCGACCCCGCGACCCTCGGCCGCGTGATCGAGCGCGGCCTCGTCGCGGACGGTCGTTTCTGCCGCTTCACCGCCTCGATCAGCGACCGCCCCGGCGGCCTCGCCAAACTCGCCGGCCTGATCGCCTCCACCGGCGCGAGCATCCACGACATCGTGCACGACCGCGCGTTCAGCGGGGCGGATGTCTCCGCCGTCAATGCCGTGTGCTCGGTCGAGACCCGCGACCGCGCCCATGTGCGGGCGCTGCACCGCGCGTTGCGGCGCGCCGGCTTCACGCTGGTCGCGCACTGACACGGCCCTTCGGCCGGCCAGGCGCCCTTCAGGCGCGGTCCTTGCCGAAGAGCAGGCGCAGGCCGTTGAGGCAGACGACGACCGTGCTGCCCTCGTGCGCGAACACGCCGATCGTGAGCGGCACGATGCCGACCATCGAGCACCCGACCATCACGATCACGGTGCCGAGGGAGATGAAGAGGTTCTGCTTGATCACCCGCCGCGCGCGTTGGCTGAGTCGATACGCCGAGAGGAAGTTCTCGATCTTGTCGTTCATCAGCACGACCTCGCTCTGCTCGAGCGCCGCATCGCTGCCGCGCGCGCCCATCGCGACCGAGACGAACGCCGCGGCAAGGCTCGGCGCGTCATTCACGCCGTCGCCCACCATCGCGACCTTGCGGCCCTGCGCGCGAAACTCCTGGATCGCGGCGACCTTCGCCTCCGGGGTTAGCCCGGCGCGCACCTCGTCGAGCCCGAGCTCCTTCGCCACCGACTCCGCCGCTTGGCGACGGTCGCCGGTGAGCATCACGGTGCGCAGGCCGAGGCGTTTCATCTCGGCGAGCACCGCCTTCGACTGCGTGCGCACCTCGTCCTTGAGGAGCACGCGGCCGATCACGCCCTTGCCGATCACCCACACCTCGGAGAGCTCCGGCGGGGCGGGCGGCACGTCCTTGATCCACGCGGCGAGCGGGCCTTCGTGCAACAGTTCGCGGCGGCCGAGCATGATCGTGGCGTCGCCGTGTCTGGCCTTCAGACCTTGGCCGGTGATCGACTGGAACTCCGCGATATCGTGCTCCGACACGCCGTGCTTGCGGCAGTAGGAGGTGATCGCGCGGGCGATCGGGTGCTGGGAGTTCTGCTCGAGCGAGTACGCCAGTTCCAACACCTCCTGCTCACGGCCGGGCGGGAAGCTCTCGTAGCCGACCACCTCCAGGTCGCCCGTCGTGAGCGTGCCGGTCTTGTCCAACGACACGAGGTCCACATCGGCCAGCTTCTCGATCGCCGCACCGCCCCGGAAAAGGATGCCGTGCTTCGCGCCCCACGCGATCGCCGCGAGGATCGCCGAGGGGATCGAGAGCACGAGCGCACAGGGGCTGGCGACGACCAGCAACGTCATTGCGCGATAGAACGCGGAGCGCACTTCCGTGCCGTCGACCACGAGGTTGTCGAACGGCTGGATGCCGAAGCCCAGCCACCACACGAAGAACATCGCGGCCGTGGCGCCGAGCACCGCGTAGGTGTAGCGCACGCCGAACTTGTCGGTGAACCGCTCGCTGGGCGCCTTGAGCTTCTGCGCCGTCTGGATGAGTCGGATGATACGTTGCAGCGTGCTCTCCGAAGGCAGGCGCTGGACGGAAAACTCCACCGCGCCCCAGAGATTGATCGTGCCGCTGAAGACCTGGTCGCCCTCGGCCTTCTCGACCGGGCGCGCTTCGCCGGTGAGGTTCGCCTCGTCCGCCGCGGTCTTGCCGCTCGTCACGAGACCATCGGCCGGAAAGGCCTCGCCGGGTTTCACGAACAACGTGTTCCCCAGCGCGATCTCCTCGACCTTGATCACCGTCTGCCTGCCGCCGGCGTCGACGCGCGTGGCCTCCTTCGGCGCCGCCTTCAGCAGCGAGTCGACCTCGCGATGGGTGCGGTTGAGCGCGTACGCCTCCATCGCGCCGGACGCGGAGAACAGGAACAGCAGCAGCGCCGCCTCGTCCCAGTGTCCGATGGCCGAGGCGCCCGCGGCGACGGCCAACATGAGAAAATGGATATCCAGCTCGCCCTTGCGGATCTTCGACCACACGTCGATCGCCGCATCGAAGCCGCCCGTGACGATCGAGAGGCCGTAGAGCACCTTGAGGGTGATCGAGTCGGGCGCGATCACGCCGGCGGTCTTCAGCACGAACGCCGTGGTCCCGAACACCCAGCACGCCGCGGCGAAGCCGGCGAGCACGCGCCAGTCCTCCTCCTCTTCCTCCTCGGCCCCCGTCTCCGGCCACTGATAGTCGTGCCACTTCCAGAAATTCGGCGCGGTCGCGCAGCTCTGTTTCGAGAGCACCGCCGACTCGCCTTCGCGTCGCACTTGGAATCCGCTCGGCGCGGCCACCTCCGCCGCCGGCAACGCGGCGATCTTCTCCTCGAGCGCGGCGATCACTTCCGTGAGCCGCTGGTCGAGCAACTGCAGGTCCACCTTGCCGAGCGTCGCCACGGACACGGTGCGCGCCGTCGGGTCGAGCTTCACCGCCTCCACGCCCGGTTGGCTTTGGAGGAATGCGGCGAGCGCGGCGATCCATTCGGCAGCGGTGGGCGCGGGGGCGTTGTGGTTCATCGGAATCGAGATCGGCGGACCGTAGGAACAGCCCCAAACCCGGGCCAGTGAAAATGCGAAAGCGCCGCCGGGAAAATGCGAGACGCGGTCGCAAGTCGCGTACCATGCCGAACGGCGGAAACAAAAAGGACCGGCCGCAGCCGGTCCGGGGGAGACAAGTCGTTCGCCGGTTCAGACCTTGCCGCGGCGCGCCTCGAGGGCGGTGCGGATGTCCATGGTCTCCTTCTGCGTCAGCGTGAACCGCGACAGCATGACGAGGGCGATCACCAGGCCGATGACCGGGATCGCCGCCAAGTAGAAGCGGATGTTCCACAGCGCCTCGGGCGTCTGGTTCGCGCCGAGCTCGGCATTGAAACCGGTGAACGAAAGCACGAAGCCGGAGGCGCCGATGCCGACCGCCTGGCCCACCTTCATGATCCAGCTGCCGCAGGCGGTGAACGCGCCTTCGCGGCGTTTGCCGTTCTCCAGCTCGTCGTAGTCGATGATGTCCGCCCCGATCGAGCCGTAGAGCATCCAGAATCCGGCACCGGTGAACGCGATCAGGCCGGAGGCGAACATCTGCAGCCAGACGATCTCCGGCGTGTACAGCCACCAGGTGCCGATGAAGACCACGATCGCGCTGAGCTGGACCATCGCCATCGTGGCGCGCTTGCCCCAGCGCTTCGCAAAGAATGCGAAGAAGGCGACGCCGACCAGGCCGAGCCCGGAGTTCGAGAGCCCCATGAAGGTGTTCCAGATCGAACCCACGGTCACATCGCCGCCGCAGACGTAGTAGATCGTCGCGTAGTATCCGAGCGTGCCGACCATCGCGGTGCCCATCGCATACGCGAAAGCCATCGAGAGATTCGCGCGGAACGGGCGGCACTTCAGCACTTCCCAGAGGCTCTCGGTGATCTTGATCCGCTCCTGCTTCCGTTCCACGACGACCGAGTTGTAGTAGCGTTCCTTGACCAGGGCGAAGACGCCGATGCCGACCACGACCATGAGCGAGCCCAGAATCACGGTGTAAACTTGGGCGCCGAGCAGCGAGTTGACCGGCGCGTCCACACCCTCGATCGGCGTCGCCCAGCCCAGCAGGTTGGTCAGGTGTCCGTAGAGCGCACTCCCGTCGAAACGAACCAACGCACCGAAGAACTCGCCCAGCCACACCCACGACCGGTCGGCCATGAGTCCGAGCCGCTCGAACACCATGCTCGCATCCGCCCCGGACCAGACCTTCGAAGTCGAGAACGCGCCCGCGAAGAACAGCCCGAGCTCGGGCAGCTTCTGCACCGCGGTCTTGATGGTGAAGACGCTCGTGCGCTCGTGGAAATCCGGAGTGAGCTCCGAGCCCAGGCTCTGCCACGGTACGTTGAAGCAGCTCACGATCGTGATGTAGAGCGACGACGACACGACCATGTACCAGAAATAGTTCGGGATCACCTGGCCCAAGATGGTCGTCGACCCCCAGCCCGGGGAAACCCACACCAGACACGGCAGACAGATGCCCGCGAGCACGGAACCGACGAGGATGTACGGGCGGCGGCGCCCCCAACGGGAGCGGGTGTTGTCCGAGATCCACCCGAAGAACGGATCGGATACCGCATCCGCGAGGCGGTTCACCATCAGCGCCAGGCTGATCAGCCACGGCGGCACACCGAGGTAGATGTTGTACGCCACCCACACCAGGCTGGGGAAGAGCCAGTTGCCCCACATGTCGAGCGTGGTGCCAAACCCGTACGCGATCTTCTGGACAAGGGGAACACGGTCGCCCGCTGCGATGTGGTAGCCTCGGTTTAGTTCACGGTCGGAGGAGCCAAAAAGCTGTGACATGAGTGGGGTTCGTTTGGGGAGGGAGATTTAGGGCAAAAGCTGATGACGGCGGCCCCCCGCCCCGCCAGCAATCAAGAAACCTCGGCAACAATTGAGAATCTCGCCTCCGCGGCTGAAGAACCTTTGCCGACCCGGTCCGCTCCTCGCCCGAGTGAAACGGTGCCTCGCCCCGCCCACACCGGACGCACTTTGGGCGGGGTTGGCCGCGCCCTGTCGTCAATTTCGAGGACAATGCCCCGATCCCGCCGTCGCCGCCGCCAGCAACACCATCCATCCGACCGCCCTGCCCACCGCAGGGAGCGGCTTCGGCCGCTCCCTCGGCCACTCAGTACGTGTTGACCAGCGAGCGGTAGCGCAGCGCCTGGTGGAGTCTCGCCGTCGTCACCGGCCGCGCGAACTCCACCTCGACGCTTCGCGGCTCGCCGGGAAACAGCGCGAAATAGTTGTCGCTGGCCGTGTGCGCGAGGCCGGGCAACTCGAAGGCGAACCGGTGCTGGAACACCGCAGAGGTGAACGTCAGCCGCGCGCGCTTTGGCCCGAGCCGTTTCACGCCGACCTTCGTCTTCCCCCGCGGCAGGTCGACGAAGCGCGGCGCCGTGAGGAAAACGACCTCCTCGCTCGCCACCGCGCCGCCGATCGCGAGTTCGAGCCGCAGATACAGGTGGTCGCGGCCGTGCTGCTCCATCGCGGTGGCCACGTCGAGCGTGCGCTGTTTC
>JAEZSJ010000437.1 GCA_023443985.1 Verrucomicrobiota bacterium
GCACAAGGCCCGCCGCACCGGCGAACGAGAGGCGCATCGCCCCCGCGTCGCCCGCGAGCGCGCGTTCGAGCCCCAGCGCGTCGATGTCCGCCGGCAGAACCGCCCAACGCGCCAGCAACGACCAGCCGCCGGCCAACGTCGGCAGCGCCGCGGCCAGCGCCCACCGTCGCCCGAGCCTGGTCCAGGCGTACAGGGCGAGCGCGAAGACCATGAGGGCGAGCGCCCCGGCGGGTGCCGCCGCCCCGGCCGCCCCCCAGGTCACCAGCGCCGGCGTGCCGGTGAACCAGCCCGCCAGCACGCTCGCGCCCAGGAGCAGCAGCACCACGGCCGCGCCGGTCGGCAGGTTGCGCAGAAACGGGGCCTGGTGTGGTTGGTCCGACATCACCGCCGGATTCTCCCGAGCGGACACAACGGCGCAAACGGTTTCCCTGCGCTCCGTCCCGGCCGGTCCCCGCCGGGGCCTCACGAGGCGTTTCGCGGCGCGAAGTCGATGCCGATGATGCAGGTGTCGTCCGCGAAGCCCGACGATCGTATCCCAAACTCACGGACGGCGGCGAGCACCGCGTCGAGCAGAGCCGGGGTGGCGAAGCCGGCGTGCTTCGTCACCGCCTCCCGCAGCCGCCCCGTGCCGAACTCCTCCCCGAGGATGTCGATCACCTCGAAGAGCCCGTCCGTGAAAAGGAAGACCCGGTCGCCCGGGCTGAGCGGCACCGACGCCGCCGCATACTCCTCGCCCGGCAACATCCCGAGCGCCGGTCCGCAGCCCTCGGCCCCCACCCGCAGCTCCGCGCCCGCACCCTCGTGGCGGAGCAGCAGCGGATAGGGATGGCCGGCGTTCGCCAGACGCAGCTCGCCGCGGGCCACGTCGATGACGAGGTACACCGCGGTGACGAACACCAGGTCGCCCGAGCGCGCGAGCAGTGCCTGCAGGCCGCGGTTGATCTCCGTGAGGAAACGATCGGGCTCGCCGGCGAGCGCGCGGTTCTCGCGCACCAGGCCGTGGATCAGCGCGGCGACGAGCGCCGCCCGCACGCCATGGCCCATCACGTCGCACAACAGCACGGCGGCCGCCGTCGGCGAGACGGGCAGTACCGTGAAAAAATCCCCCGCCACCGCGCTGCTGGGGATCCAGCGGTGGTGGAACCGGAGCAGGCTCCGCTCGGGCGGCACCCCCGCCGGCAGGCTCGGATATTGGCTGGGCAGCAAGGCCTGCTGCACCTGCCGCGCCATGGTGAGGTCGGTCTCCAGCTGCTCGGTCTTGCGGCGCAGCTCGGCGGTGGATTCCGCCAGCCGGTCCTCGAGCAGCCGCCGTTCGAGCGCGCTGAGGATCGCGCGCCGCAGCTCCGCCAGGTGCACCCCCGCTTTCGCCAGGTAGTCCTTGGCCCCGCGCTTCATCGCCTCGACCGCCACCTGCTCGTTGCCGCTGCCGGTGAGCATCACGACGCTCGGGCGTTTCGCACTCGGAATCCGGTTCACCTCGTCGAGCACCGCCAGCCCGTCGCCGTCCTCCAGATGGTAGTCGAGGAGCATCAGCGTCCACTCGCCGGTGCGCGCGTGCTCCAGGGCGGCGGCCGCCGTGCCGACCCACTTCGGCGCACAACGCACGCCCTCGCCGATGTTGCGCAAGAGTCCCTGCAACACGGTGCCGACCGTCGGGTCGTCATCCACGATCAGAACGGGAATGGGTTCGTTGGGCATCTGGAGGGGCGCCTTCCCCACATCGGCGAAACCGCCCGCCGGTTTAGGCCGGATCACACGGGCCGGGCGCGGCTCCGCCGGTGGCGGGCATTCGCGCCTTGCCGGGCTGCGCCCGCTGCGGCTCCATTTCGCCGTGGTCGCGCCCATTCCCGACACCGATTACCGCATCAAGCTCCAGGTCTTCGAAGGCCCGCTGGACCTCCTGCTGTTCCTCATCCGCAAGAACGAGCTCGATATCTACGACATCCCGATCGAGCAGGTCACCAAGCAGTACCTCGAGGCGCTCTACGCCATGGGCGAGCTCAAGCTCGAGCTGGCCGGTGAGTTCTTCGTGATGGCCGCGACGCTCATGGAGATCAAGAGCCGCATGCTCCTCCCCAAGCACCAGCAGGCGGTCGACCCCGATGCCGAGGAGGACGAGGAGCTCGACCCGCGCTGGGAACTCGTCCACCAGCTCATCCAGTACAAGAAGTTCAAGGATGCCGCCGCCGGCATCGCCGAGATGATCGGCACCCGCCAGGCGATGCTCGAGCGGGCCCAGATCCAGCAGAACCTCGCCGCCGCCGAACGCCCCCTCCGCCCCTCCGACCGCATCGAGCTCTGGAACGCCTTCAACCAGGTCCTCCGCCGGCTGGCCGAGAAACTCGTCGTCGGCGACATCAAGGACGACAACCTCACGGTGGTCGACCAGATGGAGATGATCCTCAAGCGCATCGCCTTCGAGCCGCGCTTCACCTTCTCCAGCCTGCTGCCGGGCAGGACCTCGCTGCGCAACCTCGTCGCCACCTTCATCGCGGTCCTCGAGCTCACGCGCATGCTCAAGATCCGTATCCAGCAGGACAAACACTTCGAGGACATCACCATCGAGCGCCGCGAGCCCGACGCCCAGCCGGCCAAGGAGGGCGAGCTGGTGTTCGACGCCCCCGCCGCCGCCGACCGCCCCCTGCGCCCCTCCGACCGCATCGAGCTCTGGAACGCCTT
>JAEZSJ010000441.1 GCA_023443985.1 Verrucomicrobiota bacterium
GGCGAGCTGATCCCCGCGCAGGACCTCTACATCGTGACGCTGGCCAACGGCTTCAACTACGCCGTGCGCGGCTCCGGCACCGAGCCGAAGATCAAGTTCTACCTCTTCGGCCAGGCGAAGGTGAAGAACGCGAAGGTCCTCGCCGAGGTGAAGGCCGCGACGAAGGCCGCCCTGGAAGGGCTCCGCCAGCAGGTCGAGGCCGACGCCGCCGAGCGCGCCGAAGGCTGAGCCGGCCCGGACCGGCCGCGCGGATCGCGCGAGCGGTTCGGACTCCCATTCGCCGCCCCGTCGCTGGACGATACATTCGTCCAGTTGCCAGGCGGCCATTCTCGTCGGCGGCGGAGCGGCTTCGCCGTCCGGCCACCGGGGGCTGTCCGCGGCGGGGCCCCGGTTGCACACATCGAATCCGGGATTGTGGGAACCGGGCCCTCTGTTACGGATCTGTCACGCCCTGCATGCCCGAAGCACGCGAGAGTTTCTTCCACCGATACCGACACCTGCTGATCCTGCTGATCTACCCTCTCTATTTCTGGGGTTTCCAGTACGTGGAGCGGGAGGTGCCGGTGGCCAAGTACATCATGTACCTGCCGGCGGACGATCACATCCCGTTCATGGCGGGGGCCATCTACCCGTACCTGTTCTGGTACCTGCAGATCGCCGGGGCGATCGTGTACCTGGGCTTGGCCAATCCGAAGGGCTTCATCCAGCTTATGCTCTTTCTCTACATCGGCATGGGGGCGAGCTACGCGATCTATCTGGTCTTCCCCAACGGCCAGAACCTGCGGCCGGCGGTGGCCGGGCTCGGGGAGGGTTGGACCGCCGAGCTCATCCGCTGGCTCTATCGCGTGGATACGCCGACCAACTCCAACCCGAGCATGCATGTGATCGACTCGATGGCGGTGTACCTCGCCTTGAAACGCGATCAGTGGCTCTCGCGGCGGCGGCTTTTCCAGGCGGCCAATCTTGCGCTGAACATCGTGATCATCGCCTCGACCGTGTTGGTGAAGCAGCACTCGATCATCGACGTGATCTGTGCCCTCGCGTTCTCGTGGGTGCTCTACCTCGGCATCATGCGCCACGATCTGCTCGCGCGGGCGGTGGAGTTCTTCCGCCAACCGCGTGCAGGGGCGGTGACGTCGGCGGAAGGCGCGTTGGTTCCGGTCGCCGCCGAGGACGAGGAGTAGGGCGCGGACCTCGCGTCCGGCCGTCTCCCCTCGGCCCGCTCCGTCACGCGCGGGTGGTTTGCGCCGCGAGCAGCTCGAGCAGGTAGGCCGCCGTCTCGCGGCCCGCGACGCGGGAAGCATAGCGGCGCTGGCGCTCCGCGATCTCCCGCCAGGCGCGGGCGTCGTCGGCCAGCAGGCCGCCGATGGCCGCGGGCAGCCGCGGGATCTCGCGGCAGATGATCCCGAGGCCGCGGCGCTCGATCCAGCCCGGGTTGCCCGCCTCCTGGCCGGGCACATGGCCGGTGATGATGAGCGGCAGGCCGCAGGCGACCGACTCCAGCAGGGTGTTCGGCCCGGCGCGCGTGATGAGCAGGTCGTTCTCCGCCATGTGGCGCTCCATGTCCGTCACGTATCCGGGCAGCATGACGCGCGTGCCGAGCTCGTCGGCGAAGGCGGCGGCGAGCGAATCCTTCAGCCGATCGTCGCGGCCGGTGATCACCGTGACGCGGGCGCCCTCGACGCCGAGCAGGGCGCGGACGAGGGTGCGGGTGCGGCGTTTGGGGAAGGCGTTGGCGAACACCAGCACCCCGAGTGGCGCGCCGGCCTTGCGCCGCCCGATGCGCTGATCGAAGACCGCCGGCGGCGTCTCGAAGCGCCGCCGGATCGGGAACCCCAGCTCGGGCGCGGCCTCGGCCGGGATGCCCATCTCCAGCAGCTTCCGGGTGGCCTCGTTCGTCGGGCTGATCGTGCGGCAGCTGCGCCGGTCCACCCAAAGGGAGGAGAAGGTGACGAGATCCGCGATGAGCGAAACGAAGGGAATCCGGAGGCGGTGTTTCTCCAACAGGTCCAGCGCGCAGCCGACAAAGCCCGGGTGCACGCTCACGATCAGATCCGGCTGGTATTCGCGGACGAGCCCGATGAAGCGCGTCTCCATGCTTCCCTTGGAGAACCAGTTGAGGACCCCCGGGAACCGATGGCTCCACGCGAAGAACAGGCCCCAGAGGCCGGGCGCGTGCGTGATCAGCGGGATGTATGATTTCTCCACGACGGAGCCCACGAGAGGGAAGAACTCGAAGGCGTTCGCCGTGCGCACCTCCACTGCTTCATCCAGCTCGTTGAGGTAGGAGGTCAGCGACTGCGCGATGCTCTTGTGGCCGTGGCCGGTGTGTTCGGACGACAGGAGGAGGATGCGTCGCTTCACTGGCGCGATAACGGACAGCCCTCCGAGCGTTGTCGATACGGAAGCGGCCGGTGTGACGGGATTGTCACCGGGTCTCCGTTCCCGGGGATGATGCATCGGAGCCCGCCGGGCCTTGCCGGCGCCGCGGGGCTCTGCCGGAGTCGCGAAGCTGCGTCACCTGCGCATTCTCCCCCGCAATGAAAATCCTCTTCATCGGCGGCACCGGCAACATCAGCACCTCGTGCAGCCGCCTCGCGCTGGCGCTCGGCCACGAGCTTTGGCTGCTCCACCGGCCGGGGCGCCCCGGCATTCCCGGTGCCCGGGATCTGCCCTGCGACATCAGCGACGAGGGCGCGGCCGCCGCGGCGCTGGCCCCGCACCGGTTCGACGCGGTGGTGCAGTTCATCGCCTTCGAGCCAGCGGAGGTCGAACGCGACCTGCGGCTCTTCGTCGGCCGTTGCGGGCAATACGTGTTCATCAGCTCGGCGTCCGCCTACGCCAAACCGCGCACCTTCACGCCCACCACCGAGCGCACGCCGCTCGCGAATCCACGCTGGCTGTATTCACGGAACAAAATTGCCTGCGAGCAGGTGCTGCGCGGCGCGGGCGCCGGCCGCCTGCCGTACACGATCGTGCGCCCCTCGCTCACGTACGACACCGTGATCCCGCTGCCGATCGGCGGCTGGATGGACTTCACCACGGTCGAGCGCCTGCGGCGCGGGCAACCGGTGATCGTGCCGGGCGACGGCACCAGCCCGTGGACGATCACCCACGCGGAGGATTTCGCGCAGGGCCTCCTCGGGCTTCTGGGCAACGCGCTGGCGCTCGACGAGGATTTCCAGATCACCTCCGACGAGGCGCTCACCTGGGATGAGCTCTACACCCAGACCGCCGCGGCCGCGGGCGCGGCAGAGCCTCGATTCGTGCACATCGCCTCGGACCTTCTTGTCGCCTGGAATCCGGATCTGGAGGGCACGCTGCTTGGCGACAAGTCGCACACCGCGATCTTCGACAACGCCAAGCTCCGGCGTGCTGTGCCGGAATTCCACCCACGGATCGCCTACCGCGACGGCATCCGCCGGACGCTGGCCTGGTTCGACGCCGAGCCCGCCCGACGCCGTCTGCCTCCGGAGTCCGATGCGTTCATCGAACGGCTCCTCGCGGCGTACGCGAAGGCATGGCCCGAGGGCCGCCTCCGCTGAAGTGCGTTTGGGTTGCGCACGGGGTGCCGCATCGACTCCGCCGAACCGCGAGCGCCGGCCTGCGCGCGCCGGACCGTGGACACGAGTCCGGGGACGCGGGGCTTCAACCGCGGATCTTCCACGCCGGTCGCCGCACGCCAGAACCCAATCACGAGGCCGCGCAGGCCAGGGCGCGAAAAAGCCATGTCAACCAACAGGTGACATGGCTCGGGTGGTTCGCGGAAGGGGCCGGCTGGGACGGAGCGGCGCGGCCGCTGTAGTACGGGTTGCGCAGTTGCCGCCGGGCTCCGGTGGGCGCCGGGCGCGAAGCGGGTCAGGCCTTCCGGTCGCGGTGGTGGATGCAGATGCTGTTGCCGTCCGGATCGGAAACGACCGCCATGTGGCAGACGCTGCTGTCCATCGGCTCGACGCAGAACTTCACGCCGGCTTGGCGGAGCGCCGCGACGGCGGCGTCGAAGTCGGCGACCTCGAGCGCGACGCTCGGGCCGGCCGGCGAGGGTTTCCAGTCGGGCGCCATGTTGGTGATGCCGAGCGTGGCGCCGGCGATGTCGTACTCGACCCATTGCTTGCCTTCGTGGTCGAACACGCTGGCCTGTTTGAGGCCGAGCACGCCCTCGTAGAAGGCGCGGGCGCGGGGCATGTCGGTGACGGGGTATCCGGTGAACGCGATTTCGGTTATGTTGATCATGGTCGTGTTTTTCAGGGTTCGGTTGCTGACGAGACAGGCTAACAGGGGTTGCTGACAACATGCTGTCAGCAGCGTGGCTGCCGGGGCCACGGGATTCCGTCCGCAGGTCAGGCGTGATTCTGTGTCGCGGCCCGAGCGAGGCGATGGACGGCCGCGCGGAGTTCCTTCGGAGCGAGCGCCTCGGCCTCCGGTCCGAACGAGAGCACCCAGCGCGCGCACCAGTCGAGCGAGTAGGTGTGCAGCCGCACGGAGACTCCGGCGGCATCGGGCGTCTCGGCGAAGACCTCGCAATAGCTCTCCGCCCGGACGCGCTCCAGCGCCCCGGGCGCGACGCGCAGGCACACCTCGACGCGCGGCGACGCCGCTTCGATCTCGTCGAGATGGCGCTGGAGGTCGAACTCGCCACGGCTGGCGAAACGTTCCGAACCGAGCGAGAGCCCGCGGATACGATCGAGCCGGAAATGCCGCACGGCGCCGCGCAGGCGGCACCACGCGACGAGGTACCAGGCGCCGCCACCGAACACGACGCCCATCGGCTCCACCTCGCGGGCGGTGTCCTCGCTGCGGCCGCGGGCGCGATAGGTGAGGCGCAGCACTCGGCGGGCGACGAGCGCCTGTTGGATCGGCCGCAGCACATCGCCGCTCAGGCCCGGGGCGGGGCGGCCGGGCCCGGCGATCACCGTGGCACGCTCGAGCCGGGAGATCTCTTCCTGGTGATCGGCGGGCAGCACCGAGCGGATCTTGAGCAACGCCGAGTCGGCGGGCCCGCGTAGCGACGCGTCGGCGAAACGTTTCACCAGTTCCCCGCCGACAAAGAGCGCCGCCGCCTCCTCGCCGGTGAACGAGACCGGCGGCAGATGATAGCCCTTCACGAGACTGTAGCCGACCCCCGCTTCGGCGGAGATCGGCACGCCCGCCTCGCCGAGCGCCGCGATGTCGCGGTAGATCGTGCGCAGGCTCACGGCGAAGTGCTCGGCGAGGTCCTCGGCGCGCACCAGACGGCGGCTTTGCAGAAACAGCACGATCGCCATGAGTCGGTCCGTCCGGTTCATCGGCACGGTGTGTAGGCCGCCGGCGGGCGGAAGACGAGCCCGCCGAGCAGGGCAGCGCCCGAAAGCCTCGGGGCTTGCATGGCGGGAGGGTTGGCGGCACGACTTTCCCTTCACCTCCGCAAACATGTCGCAAACCTCCACCCCTCCCACCGGCACGAAAGGCTGGGTCTCATTCCGTCCCGAACTCAAGGTGCTCGACTGCACCGTGCGCGACGGCGGGCTGATGAACGACCACAACTTCCCGCTCGAGTTCGTGCAGGCGATCTACCAGGCCGACGTCGCCGCCGGCATCGACTACTTCGAGATCGGCTACAAGGGCATGGCGAGCATGTACCCGAAGGAGAAGTTTGGCGTGTGGAAATGCTGCTCGGAGGACGACATCCGCCGCGTCGTCGGCGACCAGAAGGCCGGCACCAAGGTTTCCGTCATGGCCGACGCGGAGCGCACCGACTACAAGAACGACATCCTTCCGCGCGACAAGAGCATGGTCGATATGTACCGGGTCGCCACCTACATCCACCAGATTCCGGCCGCGCTCGAGATCGTGCAGGACGCCACGGACAAGGGCTACGAGACCTGCCTGAACATCATGGCCGTCTCGACCGTGCCCGAGAGCGAGCTCGAGAGCGCGCTCGAGGTGATCGTGCAGTCGCCGGTGAAGGCGCTCTACGTGGTCGACAGCTTCGGCACGCTCTACAGCGAGCAGATCCGCGACCTCTACAACCGCTTCTCGAAGTTCACCAAGCC
>JAEZSJ010000038.1 GCA_023443985.1 Verrucomicrobiota bacterium
CGAGGACAATGCCCCGATCCCGCCGTCGCCGCCGCCAGCAACACCATCCATCCGACCGCCCTGCCCACCGCAGGGAGCGGCTTCGGCCGCTCCCACCGCGAACCACTCAGTACGTGTCGACCAGCGAGCGGTAGCGCAGCGCCTGCTGGAGTCTCGCCGTCGTCACCGGTCGCGCGAACTCCACCTCGACGCTTCGCGGCTCGCCGGGAAACAGCGCGAAATAGTTGTCGCCGGCCGTATGCGCGAGGCCGGACAGCTCGAAGGCGAACCGGTGCTGGAACACCGCCGAGGTGAACGTCAGCCGCGCGCGCTTTGGCCCGAGCCGTTTCACGTCGACCTTCGTCTTCCCCCGCGGCAGGTCGACGAAGCGCGGCGCCGTGAGGAAAACGACCTCTTCGCTCGCCACCGCGCCGCCGATCTCGAGTTCGAGCCGCAGATACAGGTGGTCGCGGCCGTGCTGCTCCATCGCGGTGGCCACGTCGAGCGTGCGCTGTTTCACGCTCTCGCCGTGGCGCAGCGCCACGTGTTGCGAGCCGCGCGAGAGCGTCCGTCCATCGAGGTGGCAGAGCCGCCAGCGCAGCGTGCCGGCGGCCGGCTGCGGCGCGTCGTAGACGGTGTAGAGGTGCACCTCGCGCACGGTCGTGCGCCGGTAGTTGCCGGTGATGGCGGTCTCCTCGCCGGGCACATGCGCGCTCACGAGCGCGGGGGCGAAGAACCGCCGCGCGACATGGTGCAGCGCCTTCCAACGCCCGGTGAACTCGATCGAGCTCCACGAGGCGACCGGCCAGCAGTCGTTGAGCTGCCAATAGAGCGCGCCCATGCAGCGCGGCATGTTGCGCCGGTAGTGTTCGACGCCCACCTGCATGCAGTCCGCCTGGTTGAGCTGGGAGAGGAAGAGCAGCGCGTCCTGGTCCTTGGGAAAACGATACTGCCGCGAGACGTAGTCGAGGATCACCTGGTTGCCGAAGCGGTTCTTCTGGTGGGCGGTCATCGTGCGCCCGAAGACGTTGTTGTCCTCCACCGGCGCGAACGTGTCCTGCGTCTCGCGCGAGGAGAAGCTCTGCATGCCGAACTCCGAGGCGAAGCGGAACGGATACAGCTCGTAGTCCTTCACCGGCTTGCGCGCATGCCACACGTCCCAGAAATGCGTGTCGCCGCGCGCCACGCCGGCCGCGTGGTCCACCGCCTTGTCGCCACGCCATGGCGACGATGGCCAGTACGGCGTGACGTTGTCCGTCGCCGCCAGCACCTCCGGCAGCACCCGGTGGAAGAGCACCTCGTAGTCGGCGAGGTCGCGGCCGCCGGCGGGCAGGTTGTGGGCGTTGCAGCCGTAGAGTTCGTTGTTGCCGCACCAGAGCGCGAGCGAGGCGCGGTGCCGCAGCCGGCGCACCTGGTGTGCCGCCTCCTCGCGGCAGCTGGCGAGAAACGCCTCGTCGGCCGGGTACAGCGTGCAGGCGAACATGAAGTCCTGCCACACGAGCAGGCCGAGCTCGTCGCAGAGGTCGTGGAAGTCCTCGCTCTCATAGATGCCGCCGCCCCAGACGCGGATCATGTTCATGTTCGCCAACGCCGCGGCCCGCAGATCGCGGGCGTAGTCGGCGCGCGTGAGCCCGCCGACAAAGCTGTGCGCGGGAATCCAGTTGGCACCCTTCGCGAAGATCGGCCGGCCGTTCACCACGAACTGGAACGACTCGCCCCACTCGTCCGCGTGCCGGTCGAGCACGATGGTCCGCAGGCCGATCCGCCGCTCCCAACGGCCGAGCTCGCGGCCGTCGCCGCCGAGCACGTCGACGGTGAGCGTATAGAGTGGTTGCGCTCCCTGCCCCGCCGGCCACCAGAGCTGCGCCCGCGGCACCGCGATCTCCGCGCCCTCGCCGCGCGCCACGGTGTCGCCGTCGAGCGCGAGCGTCCAGCGGCAGAGCGCCAGCTCGTCCTCGCGCGCCAGCTCGGGGGCGAGGTAGAGTTTCACCGCGGCGTCCTCGGTCGCCTTCGCGTGCACCTGCGTGACAACTACGCTCTCGACGCGGTTCGCCGTCCACGCCTCGAGCCGGAGATCGCGCCAGATCCCCGCCGTGATGAACCGCGGGCCCCAGTCCCAGCCGAACTGGCACTGCTGTTTGCGGAGGCGCGTGCAACCGCCGACCGGGTCGTTGAACTCCACCGGCGGCCGGTGCTCCGTCCGGTGTGTGGCGATGTACTCCGGGGCGGAGGCGAAGCGGATCGAGAGCTCGTTGCGGCCGGCGTGCAGGAGCGGCTTCACGTCCCAGCGGTAACCGAAGAACATGTTCTCCGTGCGCGCGACCTCGTGGCCGTTGAGCGTCACCGTCGCAACCGTGTCGAGACCGTCCGCCACCAACTCGACCACCTCTTCGGCGAGCAGCCCGGCCGGCACACGAAAGCTCGCGCGGTACTCCCACTCGTGCTCGCCGATCCACTGGAGCCGCTCCTCGTTCGTGCCCCAGAACGGGTCCGGGATCAGCCCGTGGCGCCGCAGATCCGTGTGCACGCAGCCGGGCACCACGGCCGGGCGCCAGGCGGAACGGCGGGTGACATCGCGGAAACGCCAGGAGGCGGAAGCAAGCGGGAAGGTCTTCATGTTCTGTTCGGGAGATGTGGTCGTCGCCCCGGAACAGCAGCGCGGGCCGGGGCACGCTGATCTAGCCACCGGGCCCGACCGCGCAATCCGCGGCGACGCGCGATTCATCAAACGCGCTTTGCCGGTGAGGAACCGTCGATCCGGAGTTGTGCGCCCTCCCCGGCCGCCGACACTCCCGCCCATGAAGCGCCTCCGCGCCGCCCTGCACCTGCTCATCCTCGCCGCCGCCCCCCTGCTCGCCGCGGCCGCACCCGTGGAGTTCTCCTTCCAGCTCGCGCGCACCGACAGCGCGCCCTTCGCCCGAGAGATCTGGGCCGAGGTCGTCGCCCCCGACGGCCACACGCTCCGCCTCCCGGCCTTTCTCGCCGCCGGCGACACCTGGTCCGTGCGCACCCGTGCCGCGCTCGCCGGCGAGTACCGCCTCGGTCCCGTGCTCGAGACAACCCCCGCCGGCCTCGTTGCGCGCGAGGCAGCCGTATTGGGCGATCGTACACACGCCGTGCGCACGGTGCCCGATCCGCGGGGAAACGTGTGCATCGACCCGCAGAACCCGCGGCGTTTCGCCTTCGCCGACGGCACGCCGTACGTCCCCTTCGGCGCCAACCTCGCCTGGGCCGAGGGACCGCGTGAGCCGTTCTTCCCCGCGGCGTTCGCGCAGTTTGCGCACGCGGGCCTCAACTGGTCGCGCATCTGGATGTGTCACTGGGGCGGCACCAACCTCGACTGGTTGCCGGAGAACCTCGCCCCCTCGCCCACGCCGGGCGACCTCGACCTCGGCACCGCGGTGCTCTGGGACCGGATCGTCGCCGCGGCGGAACAGCACGGCATCTATTTCCAGATGGTGTTCCAACACCACGGGCAGTTCAGCACCGGGGCGAACGCCAACTGGCACATCAACCCCTGGAACACCGCCAACGGCGGCTTTCTTCCCTCGCCCGTCGCGTTCTTCTCCGACGCCAAGGCGCGCGAGATCACCCGCCGCAAGTACCGCTACATCGTCGCGCGCTGGGGCTACTCGTCCGCGATCATGGCCTGGGAGCTCTTCAACGAGGCCATGTGGACCGATGCCCGCAACGGCACCGCGGCCGACAATGCCGCGATCGCCGCCTGGCATGCCGAGATGGCCGACTACGTGCGCAGTGTCGACGTGCACCGCCACCTCGTCACCACGAGCGACGACTATCTCACCGAACCGCTCTACGCGAAGATGGACTACTA
>JAEZSJ010000088.1 GCA_023443985.1 Verrucomicrobiota bacterium
CTCGACCCCGCGCCCGTGCCCTGAGCCTCCGGCGGGCGGCTTGTCCGCCCGTGCGCTTCTCCGCCGCCCTGGCGCGATCCGCCGGGATTCCGTCGAGGCCGCGACGCGCGCGGCTTGCGCGAAGGCCGCGTGTCTCGGGGCGGGCCTGGTTCGTGGCGCCACGAGCGCGTCGAACGCCCGGCCGCGGCCGACCGGGCCATCGTCGGTCGCCTCCGCCAGGCGCAGGCGCGCCGGTCGTCGCGGCGGATCAGGCGCCCGGCGCCTCGAGCCGTCGATAGAGCAGCACGGCGCCGGTGGCGGCGGTGGTGAGGAGGACCGGGCTGAGCAGGGGGACAAACGTGAACAGCATCACGCTGGTGCCGAGCCCGAGCGTATGCGCCCGATGAAGACGCGCGAACCGCCGTTGGACGCTCCGGCCGCGGGCGCGCAACGCCTGCGGATAGTCGAGGTAGTCCATCCCGAAGACGAAGCAGTCGAAATAGAGCCCGATCCCGACCGCCAGCGGCGCGCCGACGAGCGGGATCCAGCCGACGAGGAAGCAGCCGACCGCGACAGCCGTGAGCGCCGCGAGGTCGAGCAGCGCATCGGTGACCTGGTAGAGCAGCGGCACCTCGCGCATCCGGTCCGGCGCGAGCCCGAGCTGGATCTCCACCTCCCGCGCGAGCCGGCTGTAAAAGTAGCCGCAGAAGACGCCTTGGAACACGATCCAGGCCGCCACGGCCAACGCGAGCTCCAGCGCCGCGATCGCCACGACCGAGAGCACCTCGAGCGCGACGCCCCACCAGTTCGCCGGGTAGCGCGCATCAATCCATGAATACGCGGCGAACCAGCCCCACACGAGACCGGCGAACAGCGCGGCGCTGAGGAGGAGGTTGCACAGGATCGGCAGGATGCCGTGGCGCCAGAGCGCCGGGTGGGCGTTCATGTACCGGAGCCCGTTCCACGGCGCGGCGAAGCCCTCGATGAAACGTGCGAGCCAACCGGCGGGGCGGGGGAGCGGCGGCGGGGAGGCGGTCATGAGCGAGCTGGTACGGCGGTCGGTCGGCGTACGCGGGTCGACCGTCCGCCGCGAGATCAGGAGCCCTGGGCCAGCTCGCGACTGCGGTCGCGGGCGGCGAGGATGGTCGCCCGCATCGTTTCGCGGAGGTTGGCCGCCTTCATGACCTGCAGGCCGGCGTAGGTGGTGCCGTTCGGGGAGGTCACGCGGTCGCGCAGCACATCGGCGTCCTCGCCGGTCTGCTGGAGGAGCTTGGCGGAGCCGAGCAGCACCTCGGTGGCGAATTCGGCGGCGAGCTCCCGCGTGAAGCCGGCGGCCACGCCCGCCTCGCGCAACGCGGCGGCGAACTCGAACACGAAGCCCGGACCGCTGCCGCCCAGCGCGGTCACGGAGTCGATCATCTCCTCCGGGAAACTGTGCACGGTGCCCAATGCGCCGAGCACGCCGAGCACGGTCGCGCGGTCGGAGTCGGTGAGCGGGGCGAGGCTGCACCACCCCGTGATGCCGGCGCCGATGGCGCCCGGGGTGTTCGGCATCGCGCGCACCAGGCCGCGGGCGTGCGGGAAGACCTGCGCGAGGCTCGCGAGCTGTTTCCCGGCGAGGATCGAGATCACGAGTTTGCCGCGGGTCGCCTCGGCCAACCGCGGATCGGCGCCGGCCAGGTTCTGCGGCTTGAACGCCACGACGACCGTGTCGGCGGCGGCGCAGAGGTCGACCACGTCCTTGGCGAGGCGGATGCCGGCGCGGGTGGCGAGCGCGGCGCCGGTCGGGTCGTTGCCGCCGAGGCAGGCGAGGTCGGCCGCGGGGGCGACGTTCTTGCTGAGCACACCGGCCACGATGGCCGAGGCCATGTTGCCGGAACCGAGGAAGGAGATGCGAGGCATGGTGAGGACGGAGGCGTTTGGCGGAGACCGGCCGGGGCCGGCGGTGCCATCCGTTCCAACGGCCCAAACGGCCGGCGGATGGGAGGCGTGGGCTGCAAGATGGCGGCGCGATGCGTCCGGCGGAAGGCGGAAAGTGCGCGACGGCCCGGACCGAGCGTGCGGCCCGGGGGCAGGAGGGGGCGGAGAGGGGCCGGCGTCATGCATGTTTGGGATCGACTCCCTCTCGCCCTGCCGTGTCGTTGCCGGTGTGCGAACGAAGGCCACTTTGCAGGACGTTGCGGACGCGGCGGGCGTGCATCGCTCGACCGTCTCGCTCGCGCTGCGGGACCACCCGCGGATCTCCCCCGCGGTGCGGCAGCGGATCCGGGAGCTGGCGGACCAGCTCGGGTACCGCGTGAACCCGCTCGTGGCGGCGCTGATGGCGTCGCGGCGCACGGGGCGGGAGACCAAGCACGTCACGCTGGCCTACATCACCAACCACCCGACCCGCTACGGCTGGCGCCCGCCCCACCACGACCGCCCGGATTTCTTCCCCGGCGCCCAGGCGCGGGCGGCCGATTTCGGCTACCGGCTCGAGGACTTCTGGCTCACCGAGCCGGGGATGAGCCCGGAGCGCATGGCCGAGATCCTCACGACCCGCGGTATCCACGGCCTGATCATCGGGAGGCTGCCGCCGGGCCAGTCGAGCCTCACGCTCGATTGGCAGCGGTTCTCGTGTGTCGCCCTGGGCATGACGCTCACCTCGCCGTTGTTGCACCACGTGACGGAGAACCACTTCTCGACCGCGCGGCGGGCGATGCGGGAGTGCCGCGAGCGGGGCTACCGGCGGCCGGGTTTCGCCTTCACCGACGCCAACGACAGCCCCCGCGTGGGCGACCGCTGGCTCGGGGCGTTCCTGCGCGAGCAGATGGCGTTGCCGCCCGCCGACCGGGTGCCGCCGTGCCCGGCCGTGCCCGCGAGTGCGGAGTCGTTTGTGAAGTGGTTTCGCAAACACGAGCCCGACGCACTGATCGTCAACGGGGCCCGGCAGGCGATCGCGTGGCTCAGGTCCCTCGGGCTCGAGGTGCCGCGCGACGTGGGTCTAATCGACCTCGAGGGCCATCCCTCGACCGACTCGTCGGGCGTGCGCTACAACCCCGCGACCATCGGCGGGCTGGCGGTCGAGATGTTGCTCGGCCTCATGCATCGCAACGAGACCGGTGTGCCGACCGATCAGCACGAGATTCTGTTGACCGGCAAATGGCACGAGGGGTCGACGCTGCCGCCGCACAAATAGGACCGGCGGCGGGCGGCGCGCCTCTCGCCGCGGTGGGCCGCGGCCAGCCGGACGGAGCGCCCCGGTCCTCGTCCGGCGAGGAGCTGGGTGATGCCCGGCGGTGCGGCAACGGGACACTGCACGCGCGAGGTCGGCCCGGCATCGTGCCGCCACCGGAATGACCCGACAGGCGGGGACCGGTGCGTCGCGCGAGTCAACAATGTCGCCTAGGCACGATTTGCTCCGGCGGAGCTAATGATACCGTATCCCGCCATCCCTAACCCCCGGCAGGTCGGCCGGTGCGCAATCGCACCAGCGGGCTGCCCCCAAACACGAAGCCGCGACCCGCCGGGTGTACCCTACAAGCGAAAACCAGGTTCCAGATACACCTATGGACCCAAGCCCCAGCACGAACCCCACCACACGTCTAATCGCGGCGACGGCGTGCGCCGTCACGCTTTCCGCCCTGCCGCTGCTCGCCCAGCAGGCGGCGGCGCCGGCCCCCGAGACCCAGCCGGCCGCCGACGCCCGCGGCGCGAACTCCGATGAGATCGTCGTCCTCTCGCCCTTCGAAGTCGTCGATGAGACCCGCGGCTATCAGGCGACCAACACGATGTCGGGCACCCGCTTCAACACGAAGCTGGAGGATCTCGCCTCCTCGATCACCGTGATGACGAAGAACCAGATGTCGGACTTCGCCATGCTCGACCTCAACGACGTGTTCCTGTACGTCGCGGGCACCGAGGGCGCGGGCACCTACACCGACGTCACGCTCGACCGCAACGGCAGCATCTCGGACAACGTCCAGATCAACCCCACGCAGGCCAACCGCGTGCGCGGTCTCGCCTCCGCCAACGTCGCCCTCGGCAACATCGAGACGATGGGCCGCGTCCCCGTCGACCCGATCATCGTCGACGCCCTCGAGGTCAGCCGTGGCGCCAACGCCAACGTCTTCGGCCTGGGCAACCCCTCCGGCACCGTCAACCAGGTCGCCGCGGCGGCCAACCTCAGCCGCAACCGCGCGGTCGTCGAGGGCCGCGTCGACAGCTACGGCGGCTGGCGCGCCAGCGTCGATTTCAACCAGGTCCTCTTCAAGGAGAAGCTCGCCCTCCGCGGCAGCGCCGTTTTCCAGCAGGACGAGTTCACCCGCAAGCCCTCCGGCGTGAAGACCGAACGGTACAACGTGATGGTGAAGTATAAGCCCTTCAAGTACACGACCATCTCGGGTTCCGTTTTCTACTACCACGCCTACGGCAACCGTCCGAACTCCCTGCCGCCGCGCGACAACATCTCGTACTGGCTGGACAACCCGTACGCCAACCAGCTCACGTGGGATCCGGTCACCCAGACCGTCCACCGCGCGGACGGCTCGGTCTACGGCACCTACACCGGCTCGTCCTACAACGGCCCCGACGTGCTCTCCGGCGGCTTCCTCGGCCAGGATGCCAGCCAGATGTTCATCGACCGCGACGGGCTCGCCTACTGGTCCGCCCCGCGCGGCACGACGTCCACCACGATCCCGAACGGCAACACCGGCGGGGCGAGCCTCCAGGCCGGCCGTTTCCTCCAGCTCACCCCCGGCCCCGGCATGCAGGGCACCGCCGGCCGCCCGAAGAACCCGTTGTTCTCCACGACGCCCTCGATCAGCGACAAGAGCATCTACGACTGGTCCGAGATCAACCTCGCGGCGCCGAACCGGTTCTGGGACAAGACCACCACCTACAACCTCTCGGTCGACCAGATCGTCGTCGACAGCGCCCAGCAGACCCTCGCCGCGCAGATCGCGTTCATGCGCGAGGACTCCGAACGCTGGACCCGCAACCTGATCGGCATCGCCAACGACAACGGCCAGTCCGGCCAGCTCACCGTCGACATCAACGAGCGCCTGCTGGACGGCACCGCCAACCCGTTCTTCCTGCGCCCCTACATCACGGTCGACCGCCCGCGCATCGCGTACCAGCCGGCCACATGGGACACCGCGCGCGCCCAGCTCGCCTACCGCCTCGACCTCACCCAGGAGAAGAACTGGTTGAAGTGGCTCGGCAGCCATCAGGTCACGGCGTACGGAGAGTACAAGCACCGCGTCAACCGGCAGTATTCGTATCGTGAGGGCATCACCTCCGACACCCCCTGGCTCGCCTCCACGGTCTACCGCGGCTTCCAGTCGGCGCCGTCGCTCTCGCCCGCGCTGCCGATCGGCGGCGCGATCACGCCCTCCATTCCGTACACGGCGAACCGCCTCGCCCAGAACGCGTACCGCTTCTACGTCGGCGACAAGATCACCAACAACGGGATCAACGTCGACTACGCCCCCGGCGACATCACCTACGGCACCTACGACTATGTGTGGGGCACCGTGAGCGCGACCGCCCCGGTCATGCACACCGAGTCGCTGACGCTCGGCCGGATCGGCGCGGACAAGACCGGTGGCACGTTCAACACCGACACGTTGCTCCGCACCTGGGGCTCCGTCATGCAGAGCCACTTCCTCGGCGACCGCCTGATCACCACCTTCGGCATCCGCGAGGACCGCGTCCGCACGAAGTTCGGCGCCCTCGGCGTGCCGTGGACGGGCACCTTCACCGCCCCCAGCCGCCTCGTGGGCCAGACCTACGAAGGCACCCTGCAAGGCGCCTTCCTCAACGCCGACGGCATGACCTTCGACGAGAGCCTCACCGACGCCTGGGGCAGCAGCTACAGGACCAAGGGCCGCACCACCAACGTGCAGTTCATGCTCCGGCCGTTCTACAACACCGAGTTCGCGAACCGCCTGAAACAGGGCGGCAACCGGTTCGGCGGCTTCCTCGGCGACGTTCTCAACGGCTTCTCCGTCTACACGAACCGCTCGAACAGTTTCCTCCCGATCCCCCCCTCGCAGGACCTCTACAAGAACGCCCTGCCCGACACCACCGGTCGCGACAAGAGCTGGGGCCTCGGCCTGAACCTGATGGACGGCAAGCTGTACATGCGCTTCACCCGGTTCAACAACGTCCAGCGCAACGCGCAGACCACCGATCTGAGCACGATCACCGGCCGTGTGCTTCGCCTCGACATGATGGCTCCGCCCACCGCCGGCAACCCGACCCCGATGATCAACCTGCACGACACCATGGCCCACGCCGTGCAATACGTCATCGCGAACGACCTCGGCAGCCAGTACCCGACCTACGTGCCGCAGGGCGGCGAGACGGTCGACGCCGTCGTCGCCCGGCTCACCGGCCTCAGCAGCGCGGATGTCGACTACCTGTCGCTCGCCAACCCGCCGATCGCCTCGACCGTCGACTCCCGCTCGGTCGGTTCGGAGTTGGAGATCAACTACAATCCGAACCAGTACTGGACGGTTTCCGCCTCCGCCACCGACACCAAGGCGATCAACGAGAACGTCTCGCCCGCCCTGACCCAGTGGCTCGAGGAGCGCATGCCGATCTGGACCTCGCTCGTGGACCCGTCGATCCGGACCGCCGACGCTGTCGCCGAAGGCAACCCCAACAAGCTCTGGTGGCAGCACCACTACGCCACCAACTTCACCCGGCGCAACGCGACGGATTGGCTGCCGACGGACAACGCCCCCTACCGCGCCTCCGACCAGACCCCGCAGTTCAACTACCAGGCCTTCGTCGCGACGCCCTTCACGCTCATGCGCAACCTCGAGGGCCAGTCGAACCCGCAGGTTCGCCGCTACGCCGTCCGCGTCAGCACCAGCTATCGGCTGGCGGGCGTGACCGAGCACAAGTGGCTCAAGAACGTGACCGTCGGCGGCGCGCTCCGCTGGGAGGACAAGGGCGCCATCGGCTACTATGCCCTCTCGGACACCGACCTCGACGTGAACCGGCCGATCTACGACGGCGATCACTACTACGTGGACCTGTTCGTCGCGTACAAGACGAAGCTCTGGCGCGACAAGGTCGCCGCCACCTTCAAGATCAACGCGAAGAACATCGGTGAACACGGGCAGCTCCAGCCGATCGGCGCCTTCCCCGATGGCACGATCCACACGTACCGCATCAAGGACCCGCAGCAGTTCATCTTCACCGCGACGTTCGAACTCTGATCGTCCTCTGACTCCATCACCCGAACGGCGCCGGCATCCCCGGCGCCGTTTTTCTTTCCTCCTCCCGCGGATTCTGCGAGATCGCTCTGTGGTTCCGGGAACCACCCCGCCGCAGCATCCTCGTCCCCGGTTCGCAACGCCCTTCCATGTCCCGCCCGACCAAGCCTTCCTCCGCCCGCCCGCCCGCGGCGCCCCAGCCCCCGGCTCCCGCGTCATTGATCCGGTGGTACGCGTTGATCTTCGGGCTCGCGCTGCTCGCCTACCTGCCGGCGCTCTCCGGCGGGCTGCTCTGGGACGACGCCGGCCATGTCACCCGCGCGGATCTGCGCAGCCTCGCGGGCCTCGGCCGCATCTGGTTCGAATTCGGCGCGACCCAGCAGTACTATCCGGTGCTCCACTCCGCCTTCTGGCTCGAGCACCGGCTTTGGGGCGACTCCACCCTCGGCTACCACCTGCTCAACGTCCTGCTCCACGCCGCCGCCGCGGGCCTCTTCTTCCGGCTGCTCCGGCGCCTGGCGGTG
>JAEZSJ010000099.1 GCA_023443985.1 Verrucomicrobiota bacterium
GGCGAGCGCCGCGAAGCGCAGGCTGCGGTACGCGTAGAGCGGTGCCGGGGCGGGACGCAGCGTCTGCCAGGTGCGGAGCGCCATCGCGGCGGTGCGGATGCCGAGCTGGCTGCCGGGCCCGTCGCAGAACACGTAGGCGCCCACCTGGCTGGGCCGAAGCCCGGCCGCCTGCAGGCACGACTCGGCCGCGGCGAAGAGGTGCACGCTCGAATCGTCGCCGCCCGAATGCCAGAGCGGCGGCCGGCCGGCGCGCAGCACGCCTGCCTGCACCTGGATGGTGCACGGGTCGAGCACAAGCACGCTACCATGGGTCGCAACCACCTCCGCCAACGACACCGGTGCGACGGTGGGTGCGGCGGTGTCCTGCGGGTGGGCGGTCATGGAGGCGCCACGTTGGGTCCGCCGGCCGGGCTTGTCACTGCCGATTCGAGGCGGTCGGTGGTGCGCGCGTTCAGGGTTTCCTCGAGCAGTTCGCCGTTGACCGCGGCGGGGGGCGGCGAAGCCTCGGGCGCATGGCGAATCGTTTTGTCGTGATCATGGCCGGCGGGCGCGGGGAGCGCTTCTGGCCGCAGAGCCGCCTTACGCGGCCGAAACACCTGCTGCCCATCGTGGGAGAGCGCGCGCTTCTGGTGCAGACGATCGAGCGCCTGCTGCCGATGATCCCGGCGGAGCGCGTGCTGATCATCACGAACCGCCAGCAGTCCGCCGCGATCCGCGAGCTCTGCCCGATGCTGCCGGCGGAGAACATCGTCGCCGAACCGGTCGGCCGCGACACGGCGGCGGCGGTCGGTCTCGCGCTGGTGCTGGTGCGGCGGCGGGACCCGCAGGCGACGTTCGCGATGTTGCCGGCCGACCACGTGATCCACGACACGGTGACCTTCCGTGCCGACTTGGACCGCGCGTTCACGGCGGCCGAGCGCGAGCCGCTGCTTGTCACCCTCGGAATCCGCCCCACGGAGCCGGCGACCGGCTTCGGCTACATCCAGCGCGGCGCGCCGCGGGCCGGTGTCGAGGGGCTGCACGAGGTCACGCGTTTCGTGGAGAAGCCGCAGCTCGAGGTGGCGAAGGGCTATCTCGCCAGCGGCGACTACCTCTGGAACGCCGGGATGTTCTTCTGGCAGGTGCCGGTCGTGGCGGACGCCTTCGCCCAGCACGTGCCCGACCTCTGGGCCGAGCTCGGCAAACTGGACGCGGCGCTCGCCGCCGGCCAGCCGCTCGACGCAGTGCTGGAGGCGCTCTATCCGACGCTGAAGAAGATTTCGGTCGACTACGCGCTCATCGAGAAGGCCCGCAATGTCGCCGTGATTCCAACACGCTTCGACTGGGATGATGTGGGCGCCTGGCCTGCGGTGACGCGGCATTTCCCCGCGGACGCGGCGGGCAACGTCGTGCGCGGCCTCGCCGCGGTCGAGCAGGCGGCGGGCAATCTGGTCGTTTCGACGCCCGACCATCTGCTCGCCGTGCTCGGCGTGCAGGACCTGATCGTCGTGCACACGCCCGATGCGACGCTCGTCTGCCCGAAGGAGAAGGCGCAGGAGATCAAGGCGCTGCTGAAGCGCTGCGAGTCCGCGGCGGAGCTGCAACGTTTCCTCTGAGCGCGCGGTCGCATCGACGGTCCCACTACGGAGAGAGCGGACACTTCCATGCGCTTCCTTGGCATCGATCCCGGCGAGAAACGCATCGGGCTCGCGGTCGGCGACGACCTCGGCATCGCCTCGCCGTTGCCCGCCCTCACGCAGCCGAAACCGGAGGACCGCTGGGCGGCGCTGACCGCGCTCGTGAAGGCGCAGCGGATCACGGAACTCGTCGTCGGCTGCCCGTTCAACATGGACGGCACGACGGGCCCGGCGGCGAAGAAGGCGGAGGCGTTCGCCGCGGAGCTGCGCACGCGCTTCGGGCTGCCGGTGCATCTGGTCGACGAGCGGCTGACGTCGCACCTCGCCGAGCAGTCGATCCCGAAGAAGAAGCTCCGCCAGATCCGCAGCTCGGGCGTGGTCGACTCGCGCGCGGCGGCGATCCTGCTCGGCGACTACCTGCAGCAACGTTTCCCCCCGCCGTTGGCGGAGCTGCCGGAGGAGTTGCCGTGAGCGGCGCCGGAGGCGCGGTCGTAGGTCGGGCTTCACGCCCGACTTCCGGGTCCGGGGCGAACGTGGGGCCGGAGCAGACGCGCAAGGAGTCGGGCGTGAAGCCCGACCCACAGGAGCAGGCAACCACCATGCGTTGGCGGGCGGTGTGCCAGTATGTCGGCACGCAGCTCGAAGGCTGGCAGGCACAGCCGAGCAAACGCGCGGTGCAGGATTTCTTGGAGAAGCGCCTCGCGCAGATCTTCGGGCGGTTGGTCCGCATCCACGGCAGCGGACGCACCGACGCGGGTGTGCACGCGCGCGGGCAGGTTTTCCATTTCGACGCCGACTGGAAGCATGGCGCGCAGAAGCTCGAGCGCGCCATCGCCACGGGCCTGCCGGACGCGATCCAGATCCGCGGTCTGCGGCGGGCGCGGGCGGATTTCCATGCGCGGTTTTCGGCGACGGGAAAACGGTACGTGTACTTTCTCCACCGCGGGCGGGCGGATCCGTTCGAGGCGCCGTTCTGCTGGTCGCTCGGCGGTCGGCCACTGGATATCGACGCGATGCGCGCCACGGCGCGGCAACTGGTCGGGCGGCACGATTTCCGGGCGTTCAGCGCCTCCAACGGCGAGGAGCGGGAGGATACGGTGAAGCACCTGCGCCGGCTCGATGTGCTCGGCCGCGGGCAGAAGCTGCGCATCGTCGCGGAGGCCGACGGGTTTCTCTACAAGATGGTGCGCACGCTCGTCGGCGCGCTCGTCGGTGTCGGGCAGGGCAAGCTGCGGCCGGAGCAGGTCGTGGCGCTGCTCGACGGCCGCAACCGCACGCACCTGCTCGCGACGGCGCCGGCGCAGGGACTCTTCCTCTGGCGGGTGGAATACGCGCGGCGGAAGTAGGTCGCCGCGTTTTGCGGCTTCACGATCTGGTGACGCTGTGCCAGCGTGGCGGCGGCATGGAAGCGGAGCCGAGAGACCGAGCTTGGCGGACGTGGCTGCGAGCGCTGCGCGACACGTGGTTCCCGCCGGTGTGCGCCCATTGCCGGGCGCTCGTCGAGCCGCGGCGGCGGCACCACCTCTGCGAGCCGTGCGCCCGGCGGCTGCAGCGCGTGAGCGGACCGCATTGCCCGATCTGCGGCTATCCGTTCTTCGGCGCGACGGAGACGAACCGTGTGTGCGAGCACTGCTTCGAGCTCGAACCGGAGTTCCGCGAGGGACGCACGGCGGTGCTGTTGCGCGGGCCGGCGCGCACGCTTGTGATCGACATCAAGTACCATGGCGCGCTCCACCTCTACAGCGAGGTCGCATTGATCGCGGCGGAGGCGGAGGGTTTTCTCGACTACCTGCGCGGCGCGACCCTGGTGCCGGTGCCGCTGCACCCGCGGAAGCTGCGCGAGCGCGGCTACAACCAGTCGCGCCTGCTCGCCGGGACGTTCGCCCGGGCCGCCGGCGGAGGGGCGCGCGTCCTCGAGCCGCTCCGCCGCGTCGTGGACACCCCCACGCAGACCCGGCTCGACCGGAGGACGCGGCAGGAGAACCTGCGCGGCGCCTTCGAGGCCGCCGGGACGGCACGGCTCGACCCCGCGGAGCGGTTCGTCCTGGTCGACGATGTCTTCACGACCGGCGCGACACTCAACGCCTGCGCCCGCGCCCTGCGCCGGGCGGGCGCGCGCACGATCGACGTGGCGACGTTTGGCCACGGCTGAGCAACGGGCCCCGTGTCGAGGGCGAAGCATGCTGCGGCGGGCGCGGATAATCGCCGCTACTTCCTGCGCAGTCGCCGGTTTCCCACTGTTCAACGCGGGCGGTGCGACCTAGACAACCGACGCTCCCGGACCCCGGCCCCACACGCCGCCCGGGAGCCCCAACGCACTCACCGCATGGCTCTGTTCGGAAAACCCAAATACACGCCGGTCATCGTCAAGAAGAAGGACATCCCGCAGGGGACGTACACGAAGGACCCGGTCTCGGGCGACAGCGTCTTCACGAAGGAGCTGGAGCAGAACCAGATGGTCTTCCCGAAGAGCGGATTCCATTACCCGATCTCCGCGCCCGCCCGGCTGGCGCGGTTGCTCGACGAGGGAAGCTTCCAGGAGACGGACGCGGGGCTGACCTCGGTCGACCCGCTCGGGTTCACCGGCACGGCGTCCTACACGAGCAAGCTCGAGCAATACCGGAAGGAGACCGGACTCAACGATGCCGTGGTCACCGGCTTCGGACGAATCCACGGGATCGAGGTGTCGATCGCGTGCATGGATTTCCGCTTCCTCGGCGCGAGCATGGGCGCGGTGGTGGGGGAGAAGATCACCCGCGTGATCGAGGCAGCCACGGCGAAACGGCTGCCGTGCATCGTGATCTGCAGCTCCGGCGGCGCGCGCATGTACGAGGGCATCTACAGCCTCATGCAGATGGCCAAGACCAGCGCGGCGCTCGCCCGCCTCTCCCAGGCGCGGCTGCCGTACATTTCGATTCTCACCAACCCGACCATGGCCGGCGTGATGGCCAGCTACGCGACCCTCGGCGACGTGATCCTCGCCGAGCCCGGCGCAGTGGTCGGCTTCGCCGGTCCGCGCGTGATCAAGGAGACGACGAAGCAGTCGCTGCCCGACGGGTTCCAGACGGCGGAGTTTCTGCTCAAACACGGCCTGATCGACCAGATCGTGAGCCGGCTCGACATGCGCGACCGGCTGCGCGACCTGCTGACGGCATTCGCCGGTGGGCGGCGGGCGGCGTGAGCCGGACCGGCCGGGACGAGAACCGAGCGCCGAGGGACGAGCGCCGGAGGGGCGGATTCCCGTCTTGTCGGAAGCGGCGGAACCGCGACAGCGTTCGGCCGTGCTCCCAGCGCTTCACGACTACGAGTCGACCAAGGACTACCTCTGCGGCCTGAAGATCCGCGGGGTGAAGCTCGGCATCGACCGGATGCGGCTGCTGGCCGCGGCGCTCGGGCATCCGGAGCGCCGTTATCCATGCATCCATGTGGCGGGTACAAACGGCAAGGGCTCGGTCGCGGCGATGCTGGAGGCGATCCTCCGCACGGCGGGCTGGCGCACCGGGCTCTACACCTCGCCCCATCTCGTGCGGCTGGGCGAGCGGATGCAGGTGGACCGCGTGCCGATGGCCGATGCCGAGATCGTCGCGTACGCCCGCGAGCTGCAGGGACATGCCGACGCGCTCGCGGCCCGTGACGCCGACGACCACCCGAGCTTTTTCGAGTTCATGACCGGCGCGGCGTTCCTGCATTTCGCCCGGAAACAGGTCGACCTCGCGGTGGTCGAGGTGGGGCTGGGCGGGCGGTTCGACGCCACCAACATCGTGGAGCCGGAGATCGCCGTGATCACCTCGATCGGCCTCGACCATTGCGACATGCTCGGCGACACGCTCGCCCAGATCGCCTTCGAGAAGGCGGGCATCATCAAGCCGGGTCGGCCGGTGGTCGTGGGGCGCGTGCCGGCGGAGGCGATGGAAGTCATCGCGCGTCTCGCGGCGGAGCGGGGCGCGCCGCTGTGGTCCGTCGAGCGCGAGTTCGGGAACGAACTGGCGGGCTATCCGGAGACGAGTCTCGAAGGCGACTACCAGCGCTGGAACGCGGCCACGGCGACGCTCGTCGCACGGCTGCTGCCGGCCCGGTGGCGCCTCACCCCGGAGGTTGTCGTGCGCGGACTGTCGGGCGTGAGCTGGCCGGGGCGTTGGCAGCGTATCCGAGTCGGTGAAACGCCGGTCATCCTCGATGCGACGCACAATCCGGAGGGCGCGGAGCAGCTCGACGCCAACCTGGCGCGGCTGGCGGCGGCGACGGGCCGGGCCCCGGTGGTCGTGATGGGAGCGACTGGCGAGCGTCGCGCCCGGGCTGTGCTCGCGGCCGTGGCAAAGCACGCGCGCGAGATCCACCTCATCGTGCCCCGGCAGGATCGCGCACTGCCACATGCGGCGCTGGAGGGCTGCGTGCCCGCGGGATTCCGCGGCGCGGTGCGGCGGACCAGCCTGGCGGAGGTCTTTCCCGCGGCGGATCGCTGCACCTTGGGCGCGGCCGGCGAGACGGTCGTCGTGACCGGCTCGATCTACCTGCTCGGCGAGGTGCTTGAGCGGCTGAATCCCGCGCAACCGAGCGAGGGGCGGTTGCAGGATTGGTGAGGCCGGCGCCTGCCTGCGGCCGAGCCACGAGGCGGGCGGACGACACCACCGCCCCGGAGCAGGCGGCACTGCGAGGCGGCGCCGGAACCGGCCCGGCTGCGGGCAGGGAGCCGCGTATACGGGCGGGAACGTGAAGGTTTCTTAACGTTCGGGAAAGAGGGGTGCGAAGAGGAACCTGATACAACGGGACCTCACTCGCACACACCATGCACAAAAAGCAGATCCTCCCGATACTCGCCCTCGGTGGCTGGCTGATCGCCTCGCCCCTCGTACTCCGCGCGGACGACCATCCCCATCAGGGCGACTTCGATGACGACGACGGCGCGGGCTCGGACTGGTCGGTGACCGTCGGAGCGCTGGCCATGGTCGAGCCCGTCTCGCCCGGAATCGGCAAGTACAAGGTCGAGCCGTTGCCCTACATCGACATCACGTACCGAGGACGATACTACCTGAGCGCCGAGCGTGGGCTCGGTGCCACGCTGGTGCGGGAAGGCGGATTCACGTTCGACCTGGCGCTGAACTACGAGTTCGGGCGGGACGAGAGCGACGCCCGCAAGGAGTTGCGCGGGATGGGCGACATCGACTCCTCCGCCTTGGCCACGGCCACGCTCGGCTACGCGCTGGGCCGCTACGAGTTCGCGCTGCGGACGGAGAAGGCCCTGGGCGGCGCGGAGGGTTGGCGGGCCAGGCTGAGCGTCGAGCGCGGATGGGCGCTCGGGGGAGGGCTGCGTCTCGAAACCTCGCCGTATCTTATCTATGGCGACGGCAAGACGATGCGCGCCTACTACGGCGTGGACGCGGTGCAGTCGCTGCGTTCGGGGCGCCCACAGTATCGTCCCGGCGCCGGGCTGGAGCGGTGCGGCCTCGAGTTGACGCTGACGCGAGAGCTCGGGCGCGGCTGGGCCGTGGCGGCGATGGCCGATTATGGTGTGCTGCTTGGCGATGCCCGGAGGAGCAAGCTCACGACTGAGGACAGCCAGCTAATGGAGGCCGGTCTCGTCCTGATGTATCGATTCTGAGCACCGGACATGTTCCACCTCCGTTTCAGTGCGGGTGCTTCTGCGCGGCGCCGGCGTCGCGCGGCCCTCTGGGCGGCGGCGCTGCTGGTCGGCGACGGCCTGCTGGCGGGCGCGTCCACCGCGCCCGCGGTGGTGCCCGAACCGGGCGACGAGCTGCGTCTGTTCGACTGCCCGGAGCTCGAGCGCCTGCAAGTCCGCGTGTTGGCCGAGAACCGCGGTCTGCGCGCCGCGTGGGAACGGCTCGAACAGGCCCGCCTGGTCGCACGGCAATCCGGAGCAACGCTCTGGCCCGGGGCCGGGGTCACCGCGGCCGCGACGCGGACCGCCCAGCGGGAGACGGGAACGTCCGGCGGCTGGAATCCGCTGAATGCCGCGCAAGCGGGCCTGGGCGTGACCTGGGAACTCGATCTCCGGGGACACGCGGCCGCGATGCGCCGGGCCGCCGGCCGTGAAAGCGCCGCGAGCGAGGAGGATTACCGGGCCACGCGGATCCTGCTGCAGGTGGAGGCTGCGGAGGGCTGGCTCGAGTGGCGCACCGCGCAGGCCGAGCTGGCGCTGGTTGGCGAGCAACGGCGCGTGAACGAACAGATCCTGACGCTGGTCGAGTCGCGTCTGGCGCACGGCGAGGGCACGGCGCTCGATGTGCACCGCCAACGTTCGCTGGCCCAACGCACCGCGGCGGAGGCGGCGTCGGTCGAGCTC